>DATFSG010000177.1:0-2410 GCA_035262765.1 Gaiellaceae bacterium
TTGGTGAGGGCGGCGTTGGGGCGGAACTTCTTCACGCTCTTCGCGCCCATCAGCTTGTGCTGGACGACGGTCTTGATCTGCGGAGCCGCCCAGTTCGGGAGGCTCTTCGAAGATCCAGCTGCCGCAGCAGTGGCAATGGCAGCGACGGCGCAAGCGGCCGCGAGCGTGGCAAGGCGCTGACCCACATACCCCCCATCGGCCGCGGCCATGCCGAGCTTTACCCTGACCCGGTGCAGACGACACACATCACCCCCGAGCCCGACGAGGCAGAACGGAAGGCGATCCTCGCGGCGCTTGCCGCCGAGGAGGCGGAGCGGCCCGCCGTCTCGGCCTGGGCCACGGGGCTCCTGCCGGCGCGCGAGGGCGAGGAACGCGAGCCGTAACCGCCGCGTGCCGAGGTGCGTTCCCTCCACATGTGGGAGGAATGCATCCGCTGCAACGAGGCCCCCGCCGTCGACGATCAGGGCTATTGCGGCCACTGTCACTGGGCCGTCCGGGCCGAGGTCGAGGAGGGGTTCTACGCCCTTCGCGAGTATCTGCGCGCGTGGGCCCGCTTCGACGAATGGTGCGAGACCCGCGGCATCGCCGCCTGACGGACGGCGCTACTCGGGCTGAGCGCGGCTGAGCAGTCGCGGAGCGCTGCGTGCGTAGTCGAGGCCCGAGACCCAGGTGAGCACGACGGCGACGAGCAGCGCCCACCAGGCGACGCCGTGCCCCCAGGCACCTGCCGCGGCGAAGCCCGCCACGGCTGCGGCTACGGCCTGAGCCCACGTCTTCAGCTTTCCGAGGTCGCGCGCTGCGAGCACGACGCCGCGCTCGATGGCCGCCTGTCGCAGGCCGGTGACCAGCACCTCCCGCACCACGATCGCCGCGACCATCCAGGCCGGAGCGACTCCCTGCTCGATCAGCATCACGAGCACCGCGAGCACGAGCACCTTGTCGGCGATCGGGTCGAGGAGCGAGCCGACGGAGGTGGTGCGGCCCTGCCGGCGGGCCAGCCGCCCGTCGAAGAAATCGGTCGTCATCGCGACGCAGAACGCCGCGGTGGCCCAGTAGTTGTGATTGGGGAAGTTCCAGGCGTAGAGCACGACCACGAGCGGGACGGCCGCCGCGCGCGCAACGGTGAGCTTGTCGGCCGCCGTCAGGTCCACGGCGTGGAGAATACGGCCCGCTCATGTTCGACAAGGTTCTGGTCGCCAACCGGGGAGAGATCGCGATCCGCGTCTTCAGGACGCTGCGCGAGCTCGGCATTGGCGCGGTCGCCGTCTACTCGGAGGGCGATCGGGCCGCGCTTCACGTCGCCTACGCGGACGAGGCGTTTCTGCTCGGGCCCACACCTGCGGCCGAGAGCTACCTCGCGATCGACCGCATCCTCGACGCGGCGCAGCGCGCAGGGGCGCAGGCCGTCCATCCCGGCTACGGCTTTCTCGCCGAGAACGCCGCCTTCGCGCAGGCCGTGGAGGACGCGGGCCTCGTCTGGATCGGCCCGCCGCCGGCTGCGATCGAGCTGATGGGAAACAAGACGGCCGCGCGCACCGCGATGCAAGGGGCGGGAGTCCCGATCATCCCGGGCGCGACCGATCCCGTCGGCTCGGTCGAGGAGCTGCTCGCGCTCGGCGACGAGCTCGGCTACCCGCTCCTGATCAAGGCCGCGGCCGGCGGTGGCGGCAAGGGCATGGAGGAGGTCCACGACCCGGCGCAGGCGGAGCAGGCGTTCGAGCGCGCACAGCGGCAGGGGCAGTCCTACTTCGCGAACCCGGACGTCTACGTCGAGAAGCTGATCGTCGACCCGCGCCACGTCGAGGTGCAGGTGCTCGCCGACTCGCACGGCAACGTCGTCCATCTCGGCGAGCGCGACTGCACGATCCAGCGCCGCCACCAGAAGCTCGTCGAGGAGACGCCGTCGCCGGCGGTCGACGAGGAGCTACGGCAGCGGATCGGTGCGATCGGGGTCGACGCCGCCCGCGCGTGCGGCTACCGCTCCGCCGGGACAATCGAGGGCCTGCTCACGCGCGACGGCGACTACTTCTTCATGGAGATGAACACGCGCATCCAGGTCGAGCACACGGTCACCGAGATGGTCACGGGGCTCGATCTCGTGCGCGAGCAGATCCTGGTCGCGCTCGGCGAGTCGCTGTCGGTGCGCCAGGAGGACGTGGAGCTGCGCGGCCACGCGATCGAGTGCCGCATCAATGCCGAGGACGCGGCTCGCGGCTTCCTGCCCGCGCCCGCCGCCGTGACCGGATACCGCGAGCCGGCGGGGCCGGGTGTGCGCGTCGATTCCGGTGTCGCGGCGGGCTACGAGGTCTCGGGCGCCTACGACCCGATGGTGGCCAAGCTCATCGTCCACGGCGTCGACCGCGAGCACGCCCGGCGTCGGATGCTGCGCGCGCTCGACGAGTTCTGGATC
>DATFSG010000178.1:0-6552 GCA_035262765.1 Gaiellaceae bacterium
CATCGTGTGGTCCCCCGACGGCCGGAAACTCGGGCTGACGCTCGCGACTCCCGACGGAAAGCACTCGAGCATCGCGGTTGCCGATCTCGGGACGAACAAGGTCACCAGATTCGCCGAGGGCTCGGACAACGAAGACGTCGCCGACCTCTCGTCCGACGGCTCGATGGTTGCCTTCTACCGTGCCGGCCCCGACCGCCGGCCGAGTCTGTGGGTCGCAAGCACGAGCGGTGGCGATCCGGTTCCGGTCATGGAGCTCAGCTCCAATCCCGAGCTCGGCCCGTGCCCGCACGTCGCGTGGTCGCCCAAGGCGCCGATCCTCGCGATCGCGAACGAAGCCTGCGAACCGGATTGAGCAGCCGCCGCAGCGAGCGCTACTCTCGGGCGACGTGAAGCGGACCGGCCAGAAGCTCCTGCGGTTCGATCGACGCCTCGGCGCGCGCTTCGTCGCGGGCGCCGACGAGGCGGGACGCGGCTCGCTCGCCGGCCCGCTCGTCGTCGCGGGTGTGCTGCTCGACTACGGCTCGCTGCGCGACCACCGCGTCCGGCCGCTCGGCTTCCTAAACGACTCGAAGCAGTGCTCGCCCGAGCGTCGGGAGGATCTCTTCCGCGCTGTCGTCGCGTGCGCCGAGCGCGTCGCGGTCCGCGTGATCCCGCCGGGCGACATCGACCGGAACGGCCTGCACCGCTCGAACCTCGCTGGCCTGCGGGCGATGCTCGAGGCGTTGACGCCGCCCGCCGAGGCGTGCCTCGTCGACGGTTTCCGCCTCGGCCCGGCCGCACCGGAGCACACCGCCGTCGTCGACGGCGACGAGAAGAGCGCGGCGATCGCGGCCGCGTCGATCATCGCGAAGGTGACGCGCGACCGCCTGATGCGCCGCCTGGACGCGCTCTATCCCGCCTACGGCTTCGCCCAGCACGTCGGCTACATCACGCCCGGCCACTCGGCCGTCGTCCGCGCGCGAGGCCCCTCGGCGGTGCACCGGCTCAGCTTCCAGGCGCTTTGTTACGAAGCGGAGGCGGTGGCCTAGAGGCTCCGCGGCCTTTGCATGAACCACCGATCTTTCTTGACGCTCTCGTAACGGCTTCGCGCCTAGGCTCGACCTATGGCCAGGCCTGGTCGCGGTGCTGCAGCTGAGCGCCGGGCGCGGCGCTGGTACCGACTGCGCGGTTGGCAGATCCTCGGCGAGAACGTCTGGGCCGGCGGCAACGAGCTCGATCTCATCGTGCGGCGCGGGCGGACGCTGCGCTTCGTCGAGGTGAAGGAGAAGCGAAGCACGCGGTTCGGCGACCCGCTCGAGATGGTGACCGAGGAGAAGCAGCGCAGGCTGCGCCGCGCGGCCGAGTCCTGGCTCTGCGCACGTCCCGAGCTCGCGCGGCTCGCCGTCGGCTTCGACGTGATTGCGGTGCGCGACGGCCGCGTGCAGCGGGTGCCGCAGGCGTTCTGAGCCCGGCGTCGAAGTCCGGCAGTCATGGCCGTCACGCAAGACGAGCTCTACGCGACCCTGGACCTCGACCTCTCCTGGTCGGAGGCCGAGCTGCCCGAGCGGGAGCGGACGAAGCACGTCCACCGGCTCCACCCGTACCACGGGAAGTTCATCCCGCAGCTCGTCGAGGTGCTGCTGCGCCGCTACTTCGCGCCGGGAGATCACGTACTCGATCCCTTCGCAGGCTCCGGCACCACGCTCGTCCAGGCGCTCGAGTCCGGGCTCGACGCGACCGGAGTCGACATTGCCGCCTTCAACTGCCTCCTGAGCGGGGTCAAGACCGCGTCGTACGACCTGCCGGAGCTTGGGGAGGAGCTGCGCGACGCGTACGGGCGCATCGAGTCGGTGGGGCTGCGCCGGCGGCGCACGAGCGGCTATCTCCGCAAGTGGTACGCGCCCGGGGCCGCCGCCGAGCTGCTCGACTTCGGTGACCTGACCTCTGAGTACCGCCACGAAGACGTTCTGCGCGTGGTGCTCTCGCGTGCAGCGAGGTCTTCGCGGCGCGCCGCCCACTTCGATCTCGAGGCGCCGAAGGCGCCGCAGCGCGGCGAATACTGGTGCCACAAGCACCGACGCAACTGTCGGCCGGTCGAGTCGTCGCTCGGCTTCCTCAGCCGTTACACGCTCGACACGCTGGCGCGGATCGAGCAGTTCGCTCAAGTGCGCGACACCGAGCGCGAGGCGACGGTGCTGCACGGCGACGCGCGGGAGCTCGAGCTCCGCGGGCCGTACGACGGGATCCTCACCTCCCCGCCGTATCCGGGCCTGATCGACTACCACGAGCAGCACCGGTACGCATACGAGCTGCTCGGACTCGACGACCGGCGGGAACGAGAGATCGGCGCGGCCGCAGCCGGAACGTCACGCGCAGCGCTCGAGGCGTATCGCGCCGGGATCGCAGCCGTCCTCGAGCGGACGGCGGCAGCGCTGCGGCCCGAAGCACCGGTGCTGATCGTCGTCAACGACCGGCGCGACCTCTACCCGGAGATCCTCGCGCGCGCCCGACTGCAGCTGGATGCGCGGCTACGTCGCCACGTCAACCGCCGCACGGGCCGGCGGGCGGGCGAGTACTTCGAGGACGTCCTCGTCGCGCACGCAGCCTGAGCCGCGTCAGCATCGGGCGGTTGCCCAGCCGGCTGTGAGGGCGTAGGGTCGAGAAGCGGGGTCTCTCGACCAGGGGAGGTCGTTTCATGAGCATCGCCGTCGAGACCGGAACCATCCGGCCGTTCCACGTCGAGTTTTCCGAGGACGAGTTCGACGACCTGCGCCGGCGCATTGCTGCCACACGCTGGCCGAGCAATGAGCTCGTCGACGACCGCTCGCAGGGAGTTCGGCTTGCCGCGGCGCAGGCGCTCGCTCAGTACTGGCTCGAGGAGTACGACTTCGGGCGGATCGGGGCGCGGCTGAACGGGCTGCCGCAGTTCGCCACCGAGATCGACGGCGTGGACATCCACTTCATCCACATCCGGTCTCAGCACGAGGACGGGTTGCCGCTGATCATGACCCACGGCTGGCCAGGCTCGGTGATCGAGTTGCTCGACACGATCGGCCCGCTCACGGACCCGACCGCGCACGGTGGAGGCGCCGAAGATGCCTTCCATCTCGTGCTGCCCTCCCTCCCCGGGTACGGGTTGTCCGGTGAACCGACCGAGATCGGCTGGGATCTGAACCGCGCCGCGCGGGCCTGGGCGGAGCTCATGGGTCGTCTCGGCTACACCCGCTACGTGGCCCAGGGCGGCGATGTCGGCGCCGGCGTTACCGACGCGATAGCCCGTCAGGCCCCTGAGGGCCTCGCCGCCATTCACACGAACCTCCTCGTACCGGCGCTTGGCGGCACCATGCCGACGAACACCGACGAGGAACGCGCAGCAGCTGCGCAGATCGCCACCTTCGGAAAGTCCGGCAACGGCTACTTCGTCGAGATGGCCACCCGGCCGCAGACAATCGGGTACGGCTTGCTCGACTCGCCGATCGCCCTGGCGGCCTGGATGATCGACCACGACACGGACGCCTACTACAAGATCGCCGGCGCCTTCGTCGACGGGCAACCTTCCGGCAACCTCACGCGCGACCACATCCTCGACAACATCACGCTGTACTGGCTGTCCCACAGCGCCGCTTCCGCGGCCCGATCGTACTGGGAGGCCTACGGGCCCGACGCCCCGGCCGCGGACCGTCAGCCGTTGCCGCCTCCGGCGATCCCGTTCGGCTTCACGACGTTCCCGGGCGAGATCTGGCGGACGCCGCGCAGCTGGGTCGAGGCGAGCTACCCGAATGTCGTCTACTTCAACGAGGTCGACAAGGGCGGGCACTTCGCGGCGTGGGAGGAGCCGGAGCTCTTCAGCCAGGAGCTGCGAGCGACCTTCAAGTCGATCCGGTGATCGGCAGGTCGACTGCGTCAGCAGCCGTGAACGACGTGGGGCTTCCCGCCGGTGACGGGAACGCGCCACAGGCCGCTCGGGCACTTCGTGTGGGCCGGCGGCTTCCAGAGCACCAGCAGCTGCTGCGAATCCGGCGACCAGGCAACGCTCGACGTGGAGTACGGGAGATCGAGCTTCAGCAGCGTTCGCACCTTCTTCGTTGCGACGTTGATGATGGCGAGCCTTCCCTTGCCATCGGGGAACGCAATCCACTTGCCGTTCGGCGACCAGCCGAAGACGGTTCCGGGGCCGCTGCGCAGGAGCAAGGTGCTCGCACCCCCCGTTGGCGCCACGAGGCGCCACGCCGATCGGCCCGAGGTGGTGGGAGTGAGGTAGGCAATTCGATTGCCTGCGGGCGACCAGAGCGGGTTCAGGCCGCTCCGCTCCAGCCGCTTCAGGTTGCTGCCGTCCGCGTTTGCGGTCCAGAGCGAAGGCTTGGCTTCGGCGTTCTTGCCGGAGGTGCGGGTGAAGACGACTTGCGTTCCGTCGGGTGAGAGGCTCGGCTGGTTGCTGTTGGTCTTTGTGCCGCCGATCGTCCCGACGACGGCGCCCGACGGGACGCTGCGGACCGTCACCGGCCCGTGGCAGCTCATGCAGCCGAGAGCGATATTCGCGGTCGCGACGCGATCGCCGGCCGCGTCGATGGAGTACGGCTCCGGCCCGTTGTGGCCGAGGAGCTCCGGCTTCTGGCCCATCGTGATCTGGTAGACGCCGAGGTCGTTCCCGGCCAGGATCACGCCCGACCGTGCCCAGTCGAGCTGGCCCGGTGGATCGCTCAAGGGGTTGGTGCAGTGCTCGCTGCAGACGGTCTTGGGGACCGGGTGGAGGTTCTTCCCGTTCGCATCCGAGACGCAGACGGCCCGCAGGGTGTTCCAGCTGCCGGCCGCATGCTTGTTGGCCGGCCGGGGCCAGCGGTAGCCGAACCACGCGATCTGGGTCCCATCGGGAGACCAGGTGGGAGCGTTAGCCGTCCCGCACGGCGTCAGCGATCCGCTGGCCGCGACACCGCTGCCGCTTCCGCAGCCGAAGGCAACCGCGAGGGCGACCGCGGCGCCGAGTACTGCAACCAAGCGGCGTGGCTGGATCATGGCGCGCAAAGAGTAGCCCGCCACGCCAACGAGGGACCAACGCTTGAGGCCGATCTCAGGTCGTCTGGTCTCGCCGTGGGAAGCGCCGCCTCCAGGCGGCATTCGCCGCCAGGAGAACTCCGCACCCTACGCCGACCCCGACGAGGACACCCCAGTCCCCGCCGACCTCTCGGCCGACAAGCGCCGACACGATCAGGATCGCTCCGCCGAGGACGTACACCAGGTCGACGAGGCCCCAGAACCGGAGGCGTCGGATCCGCTCTGACCGGCTGACCCCGGCTTCCTTCTCCCGAATCGGGAGCGTGATGAGCCAGGAATACGGCCACGCCAGGGCGACGGTGACCACGAGCCCGCCCAACGCCCCAAGCTTCTCGCCGGCGTACACCACGACGGTGGCGAGCACGAGCGTCGCAACGAGGAACAGCAGCGCCGCGGCAAGCCAGCGCAGGGGCGAGATGTGCTCCCTCTTCACATCGGCAAGTATCCCGGCAAAACCGGCGCCTGTGGCAGTGCGTATGGTCCAAGCATGGTCATCGTGAGGCGCGTCCTAGGAGCCCTGCTCTCCCTGACCGGTCTCGTCTGGATCGGCCAAGGCACGACCCTCATCCAGGGGTCGTCGATGACCGGCAGCGCATTCTGGGCCGTGATGGGAGCGGTCTGTCTCGTCGCCGGTGTCGTTCTGCTCGGTTGGCCCTGGCACCAGTCGAGCGCCGACGCCTAGACCTCGCCGGTGAAGTAGTCGACGGCGTCCGCAAGGCGGAACAGCTTGCCGGGAGGCCACGCGCCGACCTTCTCCGAGTCCGGATAGACCGTGGTTGCGACGGCGAGCCGATTCGACCAGATGCACACGCGCACGGTCTCGTCGGTTCGGTTCGTGACCTTGTGAGCGCCGGCTTCGCCGGTCGGGAAGAAGGCGCAGTCCCACGGCTCGAGCTCTCGTTCGCCCTCGGGCGTGCGCAGGGTCGGCCGGCCGACGAGGACGATCAGCCACTCCTCCTCGGCGTTCTCGTAGTGATACGGACAGATGCTCAGGCCGGGCGCGAGCTCGTACACCGACATGACCAGCTGCTCGCTGCCGAGCTGCCGGCCAATGCGCGCGTAGCTCGCGCCGTAGCCGGGCGGCTCGTCCTCGTCGGTCGCGAGCTCGAGCCCGAAGAGATTGACGACGCTCACGGCTCGCCCTCCCAGTACTCGACCTCCTCGCCGATCCAACCGCGGTGCCTGAAGCCGGGACCGGAGACGCGCAGCTTGCCGCTGTCGGGATAGATCGTCGCGCCGCCGAAGCGCGCCTCGGTGGACGGCATCGCGAACCGCACCGGCGCGTTCGTGTGGTTGCGCACCGCGTGCGCCCCGGGCGCGCCGGCCGGAAAGCACGCGACGTCGCCGGCGCGCAGAACCGACTCGCCGTCGGGCGTGCGGAGCGTCAGCTCGCCCTCGATCACGATCAGCCACTCCTCCTCGGCCACCTCGAAGTGATACGGCCAAAGCGCGTTGCCCGGCTCGAGCTCGTAGACACCCATGCCGGTCGCGACGGCGCCGAAGCCCTCGGTCAGCGAGGTG
>DATFSG010000179.1:0-2487 GCA_035262765.1 Gaiellaceae bacterium
GTCACCGGTGGGGCCGTCTCCGCCATGCGCGGAGGTTACCCGGGCGGTTCGCGGCGAATTGGCACGAAGTCTCGACGTCGGCGCCAACGGCGCCGACGTAACGTGGAGTCCCCGGGTGGGTGGGGGTTTGGGATGGGACCAACGACGGCGCAAGGACAGCACGAGAATCGACCGACCGCTCCCGGTTACGCTGACCGCCGATGCCGAACCCGCCGGTCGAGCTCCACGTCGTCTCCGACGCCACCGGCGAGACCGCGGCTCGCCTCGTCCAGGCGCTCGAGGCGCAGTTCCCGGAGCAGGACTTCGTCGAGATCCGCCACCCGCGCGTCGAGTCGCAGGACGACCTCCAGCTCGCGGTGAACCGGATGCGCGGCCGCCCGGCGGTCGTCGTCTACACGCTCGTCCAGCCGCAGCTCCGTGAGGCTATGCGCACCCTCTGCCGGCGCGCGCGCCTCCACTACTGCGACCTGCTCGGCCAGCCGATCGACGCCGTCGCGCGCGTTTCGGGCCAGGCGGCGACCATGACCCCGGGCTCGCGGCCGCCGCTCAACTCCGCCTACTTCAAGCGGATGGAGGCGATCGAGTTCGCCGTCCGCTACGACGACGGCGTCGCGCACGGGCTCCACGACGCTGACGTCGTCCTCGTCGGCGTCTCGCGTACCTCGAAGACGCCGCTCTCGATCTACCTCGGCTACCTGGGCCACAAGGCCGCGAACGTCCCGGTCGTGAAGGGGATCTCGCCGCCAGCCGAGCTGTTCGAGGTCGACCAGTCGAAGGTCGTCGGCCTCACGATCGACCCGAACCGCCTCGTCGAGATCCGCCGCGCCCGGGTACGGGCGATGGGCGCGCCGGGCCGCAACCGGCAGTACGCCGAACTCGCCGAGATCTACGAGGAGCTCGAGCAGGCGAAGAAGCTCCACCGCCGGCTCCGCTGCCCGGTGATCGACATCTCCGAGCTGTCGATCGAGGAGACTGCGCATCGCATCCTCCGCGTCGTCGAGGAGCGCGCCGGCGAGGCGAAGGCGCAGGCCGCGCGATGAGAGCGAAACCGCACATCCCCCTCTGGCGTTGGGGTCTCTGGTGGATCTGCCTGATGGTCGGCGACTTCATCTTCTACGTCCTGCTGACACCGATCTGGATCGGACTGCGCACCCTCGCCTGGGTGGCGGAGTTCCGTGCCAGACGCCGCTGACCGGAAAGACGCCTGCTTGTGAGAACATCTGCGCCCCGATGACGCACTACGTTTACGACTTCGACGAGCCCTCCGAGGGCGGCCGCGATCTCCTCGGCGGCAAGGGGATCGGGCTCGCCGAGATGACGCAGCTCGGCATCCCCGTTCCGGCCGGCTTCACGATCACGACCGACGCCAGCCGCGCGTTCATGGCCTCCGGCGGCGAGGTCGAGGGGCTCGACGAGGAGGTCGAGGAGCACATCGCGCGGCTCGAGGAGCAGACCGGAAAGCGCTTCGGCGACCCCGAAGACCCGCTGCTCGTCTCGGTCCGCTCGGGCGCCGCGATCTCGATGCCCGGGATGATGGACACGATCCTCAACGTCGGGCTCAACGACGAGTCGGTCGAGGGTCTCGCGAGCTCGACGGGCAACGAGGAGTTCGCGCGCGACTGCTACCGCCGGCTGATCCAGATGTTCGGCGAAACAGTCGACGACATCCCGCACGAGAGCTTCAGCATCGACGACTCCGACGAGCGCGCGCGGGAGATCTACGAGCGCGAGACAGGAGAGGGCTTCCCGCAGGACGCTCGCGAGCAACTGCGTCGCGCGATCACGGCCGTCTTCGACTCCTGGAACTCGTCTCGCGCGCAGGTCTACCGACAGATGTACGGGATCCCCGACGACCTCGGCACGGCGGTCAACGTCGTCCAGATGGTCTTCGGCAACAAGGGGGAGGACTCGGCAACCGGCGTCTGCTTCACGCGCGACCCCTCTACAGGCGAGCAGGGCGTCTACGGCGAGTACCTCGTCAACGCGCAGGGCGAGGACGTCGTCGCCGGGATCCGGACGCCGCAGCCGCTCGCCGAGCTGCGCGGGCGCCTGCCAGAGGCGTACGACCAGCTCCTCGAGACGATGGGCTCACTCGAGCGCCACTACCGCGACATGCAGGACATCGAGTTCACCGTCGAGCAGGAACACCTCTATTTGCTGCAGACGCGCACCGCGAAGCGCACCGCCGCTGCCGCGATCAAATGCGCCGTCGACATGACCGCGGAAGGACTGATCGACCGGGAAGAGGCGGTCTCGCGGATCGACCCCAGCCAGCTCGACCAGCTCCTCCATCCGCGCCTCGACCCGGACGCCGAGTTCGAGGTCGCGGCGCAGGGTCTCAACGCGTCGCCCGGCGCCGCCTGCGGCAAGATCGTGCTCGACGCCGACAGTGCCGAAGAGCGCGGCAAGGCCGGCGAGTCGGTGATCCTCGTCCGCTGGGAGACGACGCCCGACGACATCCACGGCCTGATCCAGGCCAAGGGCGTA
>DATFSG010000180.1:0-2547 GCA_035262765.1 Gaiellaceae bacterium
CCGAGCTCGCGCAGCAGCGCGCGCATCCGCTCCGTCCCGAAGCCGTCCGTCGGCCAGGGACTGAGCGACTCAACCCAGCGCGTCGCGCTCGGCAAGGTACTGCGCGAGCTTCTCGCGCTCGGCGTCGACCGCCTCGGGAGCCGCGTTGGCCACGAACTTCTCGTTCGCGAGCATCCGCTCGGCCCGGTCGATCTCCTTCTGGACGCGCGCCCGCTCGGCTTCGAGGTCGCCCTGGCCGTCCTCGGTCGGCCGCACGACCGCCTCGAAGATGCGGGCCGAGTCGCCCTCCAGCTTGGTGCGAACGCCGCTACGCCGGTAGATGCGAGCCGCGGTCTGGGCGCTCTCGATCGCAGCAAGCTCGCCCTCCCACGTCTGCGACTCGGGCCACGGCGCGACGATCAGCCGGGTCTCTCGCGAGGGCAGGTTCGTCCAAATCTCCTCGGTCACGTGCGGCATCACCGGATGGAGCAGCTTGAGCAGCCGCTCGAGCGCCGCGAACGCCGTCGCCCGCACGTCCTCCTCCTCGAGGCGCGGCTTGATCGACTCGAGGTACCAGTCGCAGAAGTCGTCGAACGTGAGGTGGTACAGCCGCTCGACCCCGTGCGCGAAGTCGAAGGCGGCGAGGTCGGCCTCGAGCTCGGCCCGGGTCGCGTCGATCCGCGCGAGGATCCAGCGCTCCTCGACCGACGACGGCAGCGCCTCGGGCTCCACCGCGCCGGTCATCAAAAGCAGCCGACTCGCGTTCCAGAGCTTGTTCGCGAGCTTCCGGCCCTCCTCGATCGTGCCGAAGGAGAAACGCGGATCCTGGCTGGAGGTCACCTTGAGCAGCCCGTACCGCGTCGCATCGGCGCCGTACGGCTCGAGCACGTCCTCGGGATCGATGCCCGTCCCGAGCGTCCGCGACATCCGCTTCCCTTCGGAGTTGAGCAACGTCGAATGGATGAGGACGTCCACGTACGGGTCCTCGCCGATCAGCTCGAGTCCGGAGAAGATCATCCGGGCGATCCAGAGGAAGATGATCTCGCGGGCGGTCGCGACGAGGCTGCCGGGATACCAGCGCTCGAGCTCCGGGGTCTCGTCCGGCCAGCCGAGCGTGGCGAACGGGTAGAGCGCCGACGAGAACCACGTGTCGAGCACGTCCTCCTCCTGGCGCAGCTCGGTCGAGCCGCACTCGGCGCACGACTCGGGCTCGGTGTCGACGACGGTGACGTGGCCGTCGGGGCAGTACCAGACAGGGATGCGGTGCCCCCACCAGATCTGGCGCGAGATGCACCAGTCGCGGACGTTCTCCATCCAGTCGAGGTAGACGCGCGCGAAGCGCTCGGGTGTGAAGCGGACGCGCTCCTCCTTCACCGCGGCGATCGCGGGAGCCGCGAGCTCCTCCATCGCGAGCCACCACTGTGGGACGACGAGCGGCTCGATTCGCGTGTGGCAGCGCTCGCAGTGGCCGACGGCGTGGCGGTAGTTCTCTCGCTTCTCGAGCTGGCCGCGCTCGGCCGCCCAGTCGATCACGCGGCGGCCCGCCTCCTCCTGCGTCAGCCCCGCGAGTTCGCCGGCGGCGTCGTTCATAAGGCCGTCGGGACCGATCACGGTCAGCTCCTCAAGGCCGTGGTCGCGGCCGATCTCGAAGTCCGTCGGATCGTGCCCGGGCGTGATCTTGAGCGCTCCCGTGCCGAACTCCTGCTCCACGCGCTTGTCGGCGATGACCGGCACGAGACGCTCGACGAAGGGGACGACGACCTCCGTCCCGACGACGTCGCGGTAACGCTCGTCCTCCGGATGAACGGCAACGGCGACGTCGGCGAGGATCGTCGCCGGCCGCACGGTCGCGATCGTCACGTGGCCGGAGCCGTCGGCCAGCGGGTAGCGGACATACGAGAGCGTGTCGTCCTCGTCCTCGTGCTCAACCTCGAGGTCGGAGAGCGCCGTCTTGTCGTGGGGGCACCAGTTGACGATCCGGTTCGCGCGATAAATGAAGCCTCGCTCGTAGAGGTGGACGAACCAGCGCATGACCGCGCGGTAGTAGCCCTCGTCCATCGTGAAGCGCGTGCGCCGGTAGTCGAGCGAGGCGCCGAGGAGCCGGAACTGGCTCATGATCTTGCCGCCGTAGCGCTCGAGCCACTCCTGAACGTAGGCGTCGAAGCCGTCGCGGCCGAGGTCGCGCTGGCTCTTCCCTTCCTGCGCCAGCGTGCGCCCGATCGAGGCCCACGTGGAGATGCCGGCGTGGTCGTAACCGGGCTGGAAGAGCGTGTTCCGCCCGCGCATGCGCTGGTAGCGGACGAGCACGTCCTCGAGCGAGAGCTGCAGGCAGTGGCCGATCGTCAGCGAGCCGGAGATGTTCGGCGGCGGGTGCATGACGACGAACGGCTCGCCGGGAGCGTCGGGGTCGGCTCCGTAGAGACCCTCCTCCTCCCAGGTCTGCTGCCAGCGCTGTTCGACGCCCTGCGGTTTGTAGAGCGGATCCATGCGCGAAGTGTGGTCAGGCAGCGACTATGGGGAGACCTTAGCCGTCGAGCGCTTCGGCTGCGGCCAGGTGCCGCCGACCTG
>DATFSG010000181.1:0-8127 GCA_035262765.1 Gaiellaceae bacterium
GTCACGGTCGCGCCGCAGATGACGCTGCCGGACGAGGCGTACCAGGAGCTCCGCGACGCCGCCGCGGCCGTCATCCGCGCGGTCGGGGTCGACACCGGCGGCTCGAACATCCAGTTCGCGCGCAGCCGCGAGGCCGGCGACGTGCGTGTGATCGAGATGAACCCGCGCGTGTCTCGCTCCTCGGCGCTCGCCTCGAAGGCGACCGGCTACCCGATCGCCAAGGTTGCCGCGCGCCTCGCGGTCGGCTACACGCTCGACGAGATCCCGAACGACCTGACGGGGACGACGCCGGCGAGCTTCGAGCCGACGCTCGACTACGTCGTCGTCAAGTTCCCTCGCTTCGCCTTCGAGAAGTTCCCGGGCGCCGACCGCACACTCGGCACGCAGATGAAGTCCGTGGGCGAGACGATGGGCATCGGCCGCACCTTCGCCGAGGCGTTCCTCAAGGCCTACCGCTCGCGCGAGCTCGACGCGGGCGCGGCGACGCCGTGGCACGCGCTCGCGGAGGTCCCGGACGACGTGCACCCGTTCTTCCAGCGCGAGCTCGACTCGATCCGCGACGCGCTCGCCGACATCGGCGACATCGAGTCGCTCCTCGCCGGCGACTGGCTGCGGCTGAAGCGGCAGGGCCTGTCCGACGCGGACATCGCGACCGCTGCGGGCGCGAGCGAGACGGCGGTGCGGCAGCGGCGACGCGACTGCGGCGTCCGGCCCGCCTACCGCCGCGTCGACTCGTGCGCGGGCGAGGTCGAGGCCGCCTCCAACTACTACTACTCGACCTGGGGCGAGACCGACGAGGCGGCGCCGACCGGCAACCGGCCGTCCGTCGTGATCCTCGGCTCCGGCCCGAACCGGATCGGGCAGGGGATCGAGTTCGACTACTGCTGCGTCCACGCCGTCACGACCTACCGCGAGCTCGGCTACGAGGCGGTGATGGTCAACTGCAATCCCGAGACCGTCTCGACCGACTACGACACGTCCGACCGGCTCTACTTCGAGCCGCTCGACGCCGAGTCGGTGCTCGCCATCTGCGAGCGTGAGAAGCCCGACGGCGTCGTGATCCAGTTCGGCGGCCAGACGCCGCTCAAGCTGGCGCGCGCGATCGAGGACGCCGGCTACCGGATCCTCGGCACGCCGTTCGACGCCGTCGATCTCGCCGAGGACCGCGAGCGCTTCGCCGGCCTGCTGCGTGCGCACGGGCTCCGCTCGCCGGAGTGGGGGATCGCCGCCTCGCCCGACGAGGCCGTCGAGATCGCCGAGCGGATCGGCTACCCGGTGCTCGTCCGGCCCTCGTACGTCCTCGGCGGCCGCGCGATGCGCGTCTGTTACACGGCCGACGAGGTGCGGGAGATGCCGCCGTTCGAGCGGATCCTCGTCGACCGCTTCGTCGAGCACGCGGTCGAGGTCGACGTCGACGCGCTCTGCGACGGGGTCGACACGTACATCGCCGCGGTCATGCAGCACGTCGAGGAGGCGGGCGTCCACTCCGGCGACTCGGCGTGCGTCCTGCCCGCGCCGAGCCTGAGCTTCGCGCAGACGCAGGAGATCGCGCACGTCGTCCGGATCCTCGGCCGCGCGCTCGGCGCGGTCGGGCTGCTCAACGTCCAGCTCGCAGTCACGGGCGACGGCGAGGTGTTCGTGATCGAGGCGAACCCGCGCGCATCGCGGACGGTGCCGTTCGTGAGCAAGGCGACCGGCGTCGAGCTGGTGAAGGCGGCCTGCCGCCTCGCGCTCGGGGCGACGATCTCGGAGCTCGGGCTGCCGCCCGAGCGGCCGCCGCGCCAGTGGAGCGTCAAGGCCGCAGTGCTCCCGTTCGCGCGCTTCCCGGGCAGCGATCCGGTGCTCGGGCCGGAGATGCGCTCGACCGGCGAAGTGATGGCCAGCGCCGCCGACCTCTCGACCGCGCTCGACAAGGCTGAACGCGCCGCGGGACGACGTCTGCCGCGCTCCGGTTCCGTCTTCATCTCGATCCGCGAGCCCGACCACCAGCAGGCCGTGCCGATCGCCGCCACCCTCGTCGGCCTCGGCTTCGAGCTCTACGCGACCGAAGGGACGGCCGCCACGCTCGCGGCGGCCGGGATCGCGGTCGAGCCGGTGCGGAAGCTGAGCGAGGCGGAGGACGGCGAGCCGACAGTCGTCGACCTGATCCGCCGCGGTCGCTGCGATCTCGTGATCAACACACCGGAGGGTCGCAACGCGCGCTCGGACGGCTATGCGATCCGCGAGGCGGCGCTCACGAAGCGCGTCCCGTGCATCACGACGCTGTCGGGCGCGGCCGCCGCCGTGCACGCGATCGCGACCGCCCGGGCCGAGCAGGCCATGTCTCTGCAGGAGCGGATCGATGCCGAGCTCGGCGTCTCCCAGTCGGCTTAGGGTCACCGGCTCCGAGCTCGTCCGGCCGTACACACTCCTGCGGGTCGAACGCGGCGAGGTTGAGCCCGGCGTCCCCGGTCAGTTCTTCATGCTCGAGGCGCCCGGGCGGCTCCTGCCGCGGCCGTTCTCCCTCTGCCTCGCTCCGCCCGGCGAGCTCGCCTTCCTCGTCGATCCGATCGGGCCTGGGACGGAGGCGCTCTGCCGCCTGCAAGCCGGTGACGAGATCGGCGTCCTCGGGCCACTCGGCCACGGCTACCGACTCGACGTCGAGCGGCCGCTCCTCGTCGCCGGCGGGATCGGCATCGCGCCGCTGCCCTACCTCGCCGAGCAGCTCGGCGGCTCGCCGCCCGTCTTCCTCGGATTCCGCAGCGCCGAGCACGCTGAGGCGGCCGCGCTTCTGCCGGGTGCCGAGGTCGTGATCGATCCCGTCCTCGTCACGGAGCTGATCGAGCCCGGCTTCGACGTGCTCGCCTGCGGGCCTGAGCCAATGCTCCAAGCGGTCGCCGCGCTTTGCCCAACCGCGCAGCTCGCGTGGGAAGCGCCGATGGCGTGCGGCTACGGCGCCTGTTACGGCTGCGTGGTCGAGATCGACGGCGCGCTCAAGCGCCTTTGCCTCGAGGGTCCGGTGCTCGATGCCGCGCGCGTCCGCGGACAGGTTGAGGCCCTCGCATGAGACTCCTCAACGCCAGCGGCTGCCTCGACGCTCTCGCGGCGCCGGAAGTTGCAGGTGAGCTCGACGCGTTCGTGACGAAGACGGTCACGCCGCTGCCGCGTGAGGGGAGCGCCCCGCCGCGCATCGCTGAGACCGCCCACGGGATGCTGAACGCGATCGGCCTCGCCAACCCGGGCCGCGACCGCTTCCTCGGCGAGCATCTCCCGCGCCTATGTGAGCTCGGCGTGCCGCTCTGGGTCAGCGTCGGTGGCTTCTGCGCGGAGGACTACGCCGAGACCTGCTCGCGTCTGGACGGCATCGAGGCGATCGAGCTCAACCTCTCGTGCCCGAACGTCGACGAGGCCGCGGACTCGGCAGCCGAGATCGTCGCCGCCTGCCGCCGGGCGACCGAGCTGCCGATCTACGCGAAGCTCTCCGCCGCTCACCCCGACGTCGCGGAGGTGGGTCGCGCCGTCGCCGCCGCGGGCGCGGACGGGCTCTCGCTCATCAACACGCTCCGCGGCGTCGCGCTCGACAAACAGCTCCAGCCGGTGCTTGCACGCGGCAGCGGCGGCCTCTCCGGCCCTTCGCTCAAGCCCGTCGCACTGCACGCGGTGCGCGTCTGTCACGAGGCCACCGGGCTGCCGATCGTCGGGATGGGAGGGATCGAGACCGGCCGCGACGCCCTCGAGTTCGCGGCCTGCGGTGCCACCGACGTCGCGCTCGGGACCGTGCTCTTCGCCGACCCCGGCGCCCCGACCCGCGTCCGCGCCGAGCTCGACGTCGCATGCGCAGATGCCGGTGTTGCCAATCCCGACGACGCAAGGAGCTTTGTAAAAAGCCCGGAAACCGAGCGAAAAGTCCCCGCTTGAAGCTCGCGGCTGCATTGGTAAGATCGCCCGGCTGTGAGTCCGACCAAGACGCAGGCCCACGCGCCGGTCCGCTCGCTCGACCAGCGGATGGACGCCCTCGCTCGAGCGAACGACGTGCGCGTCAAGCGCGCGAAGCTCAAGAAGGACCTCAAAGAGGGCAGCGTCCGGATCGAGAAGATCCTCAGTAACCCGCCCGAATATGTCTCGACCGCGAAGGTCCTCGACATCCTGATGGCGGTGCCGAAGTTCGGGCGCGTGAAGGCCAAGCGGTTCCTCAACACGTGCCGGATCAGCGAGTCGAAGACCGTCGGCGGGCTCTCGGACCGGCAGCGCGCCGAGCTGATCGGCCTCTTCCACAGCAAGTAGTGGTGGACGAGCGGATGCCTGCGGTGCTCGTGGTAACGGGCCCGTCGGGCGCCGGCAAGGGGACGCTGATCCGCGCGCTTGTCGCGCGCGTGCCGGAGATCGAGGTGACCGTCTCGGCCACGACACGCGAGCGGCGGCGAGGCGAGGAGAACGGCCGCGAGTACTGGTTCCTCTCCGACGCCGAGTTCACGGAGCGGGTCGAACGCGGCGACTTCCTCGAGTACGTCGAGTACGTCTCCGGGCACCGCTACGGGACGCTCCGCTCGGAGCTCGACCGGATCGCGGCAAACGGGCACGTGCCGCTCCTCGAGCTCGAGACCGAGGGAGCTCTCCGCGTCAAGCATGACGTGCCGGGCGCGGTGACGATCTTCATCTCGGCGCGGGTGGACGAGCTGGAGCGGCGCCTGAGCGAACGGGCGACCGAGAGCTCGGGCGAGATCCACGAGCGGATCGAGCTCGCCCGCAAGCAGCTCGAGCAGGCCGGCGAGTTCGACCATGTGATCGAGAACGACGACCTCGAGCGGGCGGTCGGCGAGCTGACGACGCTGGTCCGCGGCCTGTTGAGTCCCGCAGCTACCATGCCGCGGCGATGATCGAACCCCGCGTCGACGACCTGCTGGAGAACGTGGACTCGCGCTACGCGCTCGTGATCGTGGCGGCGAAGCGCGCCCGGCAGATCAACAACTATCACCACCAGCTCGGCGAAGGCACCTTCGGCGACAACCTGCCGCCCCTCGTCGAGAGCCGGTCGAAGAACTACCTCACCATGGCTCTCGAGGAAGTCTCCGACGGGATGCTCAAGTACGACTATTCGAAGTAACGCCTCGTAGTAGGCATCATTGCGGGCATGTCCCGCGTCCTCCTTGGGGTGACCGGCGGCATCGCCGCCTACAAGGCATACGAGCTGTGCCGGTTGCTCGTCAAGGACGGCCACGAGGTCGTTCCGCTCGTCACGCCCGGGGCTGAGCGCTTCGTCACGGCCGAGACGTTCCGCGCGCTCGCGCGGCGTCCGCCCGGGGACGACGTCTACCTCCACCTGACACGCGCCGACCTGCTCGTCGTCGCGCCGTGCACGGCGAACACGCTGGCCAAGCTCGCGCACGGGCTCTCCGACAACGTCCTCACGGAGGCGGCGCTCGCGCACCGGGGGCCGGTGCTCGTCGCGCCCGCGATGAACCCGCGGATGTGGTCGCATCCCGCGACCCGCGCGAACGCCGAGGCTCTGCGCGCTCGCGGTGTCGTGCTCGTCGGTCCGGACGAAGGCGAGACGGCGGAGGGAGAGCTCGGCGTGGGGCGGATGGCCGAGCCGGACGAGATCCTCCGCGAGGCTCGTAACCTCCTCATGGGAACGGGTCTGCTGCGCGGGAAGCGTGTCCTCGTCTCCGCGGGCGGCACGCGTGAGCCGCTCGACGCGGTCCGCTTCGTCGGCAACCGCTCGTCAGGGCGGATGGGCGTCGCGCTCGCGGCCGAGGCTCGCCGCCGCGGCGCCGCGGTGACGCTGCTCGGCGCGAACCTCGCGGTAGCCGCGCCGGCCGGGGTCGAGCTCGTCGAGACCCCGACCGCTGCCGACCTCGAGCGGGAGGCACTCGCGCGCGCGCCGGAAGCCGACGTTGTCGTCATGGCCGCCGCCGTGGCTGACTACCGGCCCGCCGAGGCGCTCGCCGCCAAGCGGTCGAAGGACACCACGACCTGGACGCTCGAGCTCGAGCCGACGACGGACGTGCTGTCGGTGCTGGGCGAACGCCGGCGGGACGGCCAGCTGCTGGTCGGCTTCGCCGCCGAGACGGGCGAGGGCGGGCTCGAGCGCGCGCGGGCGAAGCTCGCGCGCAAGGGCGCCGACCTCTTCGTCCTCAACGACGTCTCGCGCCCGGACATCGGCTTCGACGCCTCCGACAACGAGGTGACGCTCCTCGCGACATCCGGCGAGCGCACACTGGCGAAAGCCCCGAAGGACGAGATCGCGGCTTCGATCCTCGACGAGGTGGAGAGACTGATCAGTAATGGCTGAGCGCGCGGTAGAGGCGGTCCCGAACGGGCTGCTGAAGACGATCGCCGACAACCTCGGCCGGGTCGTCCACGCGCCCGATGAGACGCTGCGCCTCGTCGTCCTCTGCCTGGTCGCGGAGGGGCACGCGATCATCGAGGATTTCCCGGGCGTCGGCAAGACGATGCTCGCCAAGGCGCTCGCCCGCTCGCTCGATTGCCACTTCTCCCGCCTGCAGTTCACCCCGGACCTCCTGCCGTCGGACGTGACCGGCGTCAATGTCTTCAACCAGCAGCAGAACGAGTTTGAGTTCCGGCCGGGCCCCGTGTTCGCGAACCTCCTCCTGGTGGACGAGGTGAACCGCGCCTCGCCGAAGACGCAGGCGGCGCTGCTCGAGTGCATGGAGGAGCGGCAGGTGTCGGTGGACGGTGTCACCTACCCGCTCGAGCCGCCGTTCATGGTCATGGCGACACAGAATCCGATCGAGTACGAGGGCACCTATCCGCTGCCCGAGGCGCAGCTCGACCGCTTCACCATGCGGGTCTCGCTCGGCTATCCGCCGCTCGCCGAGGAAGCGCGGATGCTCGACGAACAAACGAGCGAGCCGCCGCTCGAGTCGCTCACGCCGGTGGCCGGTGCAGCCGACGTGCTGCAGCTGGTCGAGACCGCGCGCGGCATCTACGTCGAGGAGAGCGTCGGGCGTTACGTCGTGGCGCTGCTCCGGCAGACCCGCAACGACCAGCGTCTGTACCTCGGCGCCAGCCCGCGGGCCGGAATCGCGCTGCTGCGCGTGGCCAAGGCGCGGGCGCTCTCCGAGGGACGCGACTACGTCACCCCCGACGACGTGAAGGCCGTTGCGGTGCCGGTGCTCGCGCATCGGCTGATCCTCGCTCCGGAGGCCCGCTCGGCCGGGCTCGGTCCGACGGAGCTCGTCGCGGACGCGCTCGCGCACACCCCGGTTCCGGTCTGATGACAGCCCGGGGGCGGGCGGCACTTGCAGTCGGCATTTTCTGCTGGATCGTCGCCTACGTCTTCGGCTCGCCCGCGCTCTATCCGGTCGGCGCCGGGCTCGTGCTCGTGGTCCCGCTCGCGGTCGCCTGGGTGCGGATCACGTTGCGGGAGCCGCACGTGAGCCGGCGCTGGCGGCAGGAGGACGCGGTCTGGCGCAAAGAGGACTTGCTCGAGCGGGACGACGTCTGGATCCAGCTCGAGCTCGAGCGGGAGCCCGGTATACCGCTCCCGAGCGTCGTGGCCCACGAGCAGGTCGGGCAGCTGGGGGAGCGGGACGTCGAGCTGCGGCCGCATACCCGGGGCAGCCACTGGGGCTCGTATCACCTCTACAACGTGCCGCGAGGACGCCACCGCTTCGAGCCGGTCCGCCTGTCGATCACCGACCCGTTCGGGCTCGCGGAAGCGAGGCTGACGCTTGACGAGCAGCAGGCGCTCGTCGTCTACCCGCGTCTCGTCGAGCTCGACCGGCTCTTCTTCCACGGCGGGGGCGGGCCTGAGCACGGCCGGAGACTTCTCCTGCGGCGGCCCGTCGGCTTCGACCTCCACAGCGTCCGGGACTACCAGCAAGGCGAGTCGCTGCGGCGTGTCCACTGGCCCTCTACGGCCCGGCGCGGCGCGCTGATGGTGAAAGAGCTCGAGGACTCGCCGCGCGACGAGGTCGCCGTGCTGCTCGACGGAGACCCCGCGGGCGTCACCGGCACGCCGCCAGACTCGTCCTTCGATGTCGCCGTCCGCGCCGCAGGTTCGATCCTGCGCGCGCAGGTCCTGAGCGGGCGCCGCTGCGTGCTCCTGTTCAACACCGCCGGCCGGGAGACGCAGACCGTCTCCTCGGACGGCCCCGAGTGGCGGCGTGCGTTCGAGCTGCTCGC
>DATFSG010000182.1:0-2655 GCA_035262765.1 Gaiellaceae bacterium
CTCGCCGTCCACCTGCACGCGCGCCCGAGCAGCACGGACTCCGTCGTCTCGCAGGTCGCGCGCGCCGTCTTCCCCGCCGGGAGCTTCGGCGGCTGGATGTACTGGGTCGTCCAGATCTTCACCTTCGCCGTCCTGATCCTCGCGGCGAACACGTCCTTCCAGGGCTTCCCGCGGCTCTCGGCGCTGCTCGCGCACGACCGCTTCATCGCGCGGCAGTTCACGAACCTCGGCGACCGGCTCGTCTACTCGAACGGCGTTGTGCTGCTCGGCGTCGCGGCCTCGGCCCTGATCTGGATCTACCACGCGAACGTCAACAACCTGATCCACCTGTACGTCGTCGGCGTGTTCACCGCCTTCACGCTCTCGCAGGCGGGGATGGTGCGCTACTGGTTGCGCACGCACGGCGACGGCTGGCGCTGGCGCGCGGCGGTGAACGGGATCGGAGCTGCTGCGACGTTCGTGGTCACGGCCGTCGTCATCCTGACGAAGTTCACCGAGGGCGCGTGGATGGTGATGGTTGCCGTCCCGCTGATGGTGGCCGGCTTCTACGGGGTGCGTCGGCATTACTCGCGCATGCGACGCCGTCTTGCCGCCGGGGCGGCTGCCGTCGTGGCGGCGCCGCCTGCGCACAACAAGGTGCTCCTCATCGTCGAGCAGATCGACGAGGCCTCGCGGCGCGCGTACGCGCTCTCGGAGCGGATCGCCCCCGACGGGTTCCGCTCGATTCACGTGCCGCTGCGCGACACCGATCCGGGGATCCGTCCGCGCTGGTTGCACGCAACCGACGAGAAGTCGCGGCTCGAGACGCTCGATCCGACCGGCGGCTTGCTCGAGGCGGTGCTCGAACAGGTCTGGCGGCAGCCACGCGGCGAGTCCGACTTCGTGACCGTCGTCGTGCCCGAGGAATTCGAGCGGCCCTCGTTGTTCGAGCAGCTCCGCCGCCGGCGCGAGCTGTCGCTCAAGCTCCGCTTGCTCGCCGAGCCTGGAGTGGTCGTGACCGACGTCCCCGTGGTGCGCGGCGAAATGCAGCGGCCGTTGGGGCGGCTGGTCGTCCGCGTGCTCGTGGCCGGAGTGGACGCGGCCTCGATGCGGGCCGTCAACTACGCCTCGACGCTGGCGGCCGACGACGTCCGAGCCGTCAACTTCGCCTTCAGTGCCGAGGCCGCCGCGTCGATGCGCCGCGAATGGAGCCAGCAGGGGCCGCGCGTGCCGCTCGAGGTCGACGAGGCGCCGTATCGCGACCTACGGCAACCGCTGCTCCGCCACCTTCGCGCCCTCACCGACGACGGCGACACGACGGTTCTCGTCCTGATGCCGGAGGTCGTTGTCCGCGGCTGGCGGCGGCTGCTGCACAACCAGCGCGCGCTCTACCTGAAGCGGCTCCTGCTGTTCGAGCCGAACGTGATCCTGGCCTCCGTCCCGTACCAGCTGTTGAGATGAAGCTGCCGGACGTACACCTGCTCCACCGCCGCGCACGCCACTTCGCGCGCTGGACCGGCTCGATCGCCTACCGCACGATCGTTGTGCCGCTGCTCGATCGCGAGGAGACCGAGCACGCGTTAGACCTAGCCTGCCGCGTCGCGGCCGACCGCGGGGCACGGATCGTCCTCGTCGCGCCTGCGGTCCTCGAGCGGGAGCTGCCGATCAACGCGCACCTCGACGGGCAGCTCGTGAGTCTGAAGGAGCGGCTCGAGCTCGCGACCGCGGTGGCCAACTCGTACGGCGTCGCTGTGCGCCGCGAGATCGTCCGCACGCGGCCGGGGAGCCTCGGCGAGGAGGTCGCGCGGGTCGCGACCGAGCGCCGCGCCGAGCTCGTGGTCGTCGGCGCGCCGGTCGAGTCACGGCGTGGCTTCCGCCGCGCGTTCCCGCCCGAGATCCTGCTGCTGCTGCGCGACGCGCCGTGCCGCGTCATGATCGCCACCGGTCCCTTCGTGGGAGCGACCGCGCGGCGGAATACAGTCCCGCCGTGGCACGACGGCGCCGTCAGGCCCACCAGCTCGAACGCGTCCTCGGAACGAACGCGCTCTTCGCGACCGCCTACGGCAACGTCGGCTCGTCGATCTACTACGCCCTCGGCGTAGTCGCGGTCTACGCGCTCGGCCTGACGCCGATCGTCTTCATCATCGCCGGCTTCATCTTCGCCTGCACCGCGGCGACGTACGCCGAGGGAACGGTGCGCTTCCCCGAGGCCGGGGGCTCGTCGAGCTTCGCCCGGCACGCCTTCAACGAGACGGTCTCGTTCGAGGCGGCGTGGGCGCAGATGCTCAACTACATCGCGACCATCGCCGTCTCGGCGTTCTTCGTGCCGCACTACCTCTCGGTCTTCTGGGAGCCGTTGCGCCAGAACCCGTGGGACATCGTCGGCGGGATCGTCGTGATCGCGGCGCTCGTGGTCGTGAACATCGTCGGCGTCCAGGAGTCGGCGAAGCTCAACGTCGTCCTTGCAGTGGCGGACTTCGCGACGCAGCTGCTGCTGGTGCTCCTCGGCTTCGTCCTCGTCTTCTCGCCGCACATCCTGGTCTCGAACGTCCACCTCGGCGTCGCTCCCACTTGGAACGAGTTCTTCATCGCGATCCCGATCGCGATGCTCGCCTACACCGGCATCGAGACCGTCTCGAACCTGTCGGAGGAGGCGCGAGACCCGCTCCGGACGGT
>DATFSG010000183.1:0-4092 GCA_035262765.1 Gaiellaceae bacterium
GGCACGTCGAGACCGAGCTCCTCGACCTTGATCCGGATCGAGTCGAGACCGCTCTTCTTGCCCAGCACGATCGCCCGCTCGGCGCCGACGAGCTCGGAGGAGTACGGCTCGATGGACGGCGGGTCGTGGAACTGGGACGCAACCGCGCCCGACTCGCGCCGGAACAGCGTCTCGCCCGTGAGCGGCTTCCACGGCGCGAGCCCGTAGCCCGACAGCTCCTGCACGCGCGCGGCGGCCTCGCGGATCCGGTCGAAGCGGAGGCCCATCTCCACGCCGTAGAGCGCGCGCAGCGCGATGGAGATCTCGCCGAGGTCGGCGTTGCCGGCCCGCTCCCCCATCCCGTTGATCGTGCCGTGGATCCAGGTCGCGCCCGCGCGCACAGCCGCGACCGCGGAGGCCGTCGCCAGCCCGAAGTCGTCGTGGCCGTGGAAATGCACGGGCACGCCGCCGACATACTCCAACGTCGTGCCGACCAGCTCCGCGACGGCTTCGGGTGACGCGATCCCGAGCGTGTCGACGACGGCGACCTCCTTCGCCCCGGCCTCAACCGCAGTCTCGTAGGCCCGCCGGTAGAAGTCCGGCTCGGCGCGCGTCGAGTCGACGCCGAAGAAGGCGGCGCGGATCCCGTGCTCGTCGGCGAAGCGCATCGCACTGGCTATGCGGTCGAGCATCTTCTCGCGCGAGACGCCGATCGCCTCGAGCTTCAGGTCGGAAATCGGTGACTCGATCACCGAGGCCTTCACGCCGAGCTCGACGAGCAGCTCGAGGTCGGCGGGCACGGCGCGCGAGAAACCCCAGACTTCCGCGTTCAGCCCGGCGCCGGCGATCAGCTCGACGGCGCGCCGGTCGTCGTCCGACACACGTGGGAACCCGGCCTCGATCCGCCGGATCCCGAGCCCGTCGAGCAGCCGCGCGATCTCGAGCTTCTCCTCGGGCGAGAGGACGACGCCGACCGTCTGCTCGCCGTCGCGCAGCGTCGTGTCGTAGAGGCCGACCTCGCCGCCGATCGCGTAGTCGTCGTTGAGCGAGCCGGTCCAGATCAGGTCGGGCATCGCACCACTCCGTCCGGGAACGAGGAGAGCTTCTCGACTCCGTCGCCGGTGACGAGGAAGTTGTCCTCGACACGCAAGCCGCCGCCGCCGGGCCAATAAACGCCAGGCTCGACCGCGAGCACCATCCCCTGCTCGAACTCGCCGCCGCCCGCCTGGTGCGGATACGGCGGCTCGTGTGCGCGCGCGCCGACACCGTGGCAGATCGGGTGTGTCGGTTGGCCCGCGAAGCCGGCGGCGTCCAGCTGCTCGCGCACCTGCCGGTCGAGGTCAGCCATCAGGGCACCGGGCCGGATGTGCTCCAGCGCGCCGTCGTAGACGTCCATGAGCATCGTCTCGAGCTCCGCGTACTCCGGCTTGAGCTCGCCGACGACGAGGTTCTTCGTGTGGTCGGCCCAGTAGCCGTCGGCGCAGACCCAGATCTCGAACAGGACGGGCTCGCCCTCGACGACCGGCAGGTCGCCGGTGGCGGTGAAGGTCTTGATCCCACGGCCGGCCCAGATGAGCGAGAAGGGAAGCGCAAGCTCGACCTGGCCGTGGTAGCCGGTGCCCTCGCCGTGCACGAATCCCTGCCAGAGAGCGGCGACCTGCGCCTCGCGCATCCCGGGACGAAGCAGCTCGCAGACGTGGTCCATCGCCGCCGCCGCGAGCTCATTCGCCAGCCGCAGGCGCTCGAGCTCCTGCTCGGTCTTGATCGAGCGTGCGCGGGCGAGGAGCGGCGCCGCGTCGGCAGCCTCGGGGAACGCGTCGAACCACGCCGCGGTGAAGGTCGTCGGCTCTCCGACCATCCGGTCCGAGGCCTGCGTCCCCATTGAAAGCTCGAGCCCAACGCGTTCGTAGTCGCGCGCGGCCGCGACGGCCGCCTCGAGCGTGCGGGCGAGCGGCGGCCGCGGATCCCCCGGGTCGTAACCGCGGATCAGCCGCACTTCGTCGGTCCAGGCCATGCGCGCGGCGTCCTCCTCCGAGGCCTCGATCGTGATCAGCACCGGCACGCCCTCGCGCGGGAAGACGCACGCGTCGTAGCCCTTCATCCCCCAGAAGTTCGTCAGATAGAGGACGCTGTCGGGCGCGCGCACGACGAGCGCGTCGAGGCGCTCCTCGGCCATGAGCGCGCGGACGCGGTCGAGCTTCGCGTCGTCGCGGGGCCAGCTCACCTAGCTCGGCTTGATGTTCTGGTTGAGGCGGAAGAGGTTCTCCGGGTCGTACTCGTCCTTCAGCGCCACGAGCCGAGCGTACTTCTCCTCCCCGAACGTCCCGCGCACACGCTCGTCGCCGGTGTCGGCGCTGAACGTCAGCGGCGCGCCGGCGCCCGTGTACGGCGCCGTGAGCTCGCCCCACCCGCGGACCCACGCCAGCTCCGACTCGGTCTCCGCCTCGGTCGCCCAGACGCCGATCGCGTGGAGGATCCACTTCCCGACGCCGGGTGTGATTGCCGTGGCGTCCGGGTCGAGCCGAGCAAGCGCCCCACCCAGCGGTTGGAAGAACGCGTTGCTGAAGGGCGAGCCGAGCCCCTTGGCGTGCCCGACGACGAGATCGATCAGGTCGTCGCTGAGCTCCTCGACCGCCTCCGCCTTCCAGTAGTTGAACTGTCCGGGCTGATTCGGAGGGTCGATCAGCTGTTGGACCGCGAGGTACGGCATCGGGCCCACGAGGTCGGCGACCGGCGACCCGAATTCGCGAATCGGGCGCAGCAGCTCCGGGTCGCCGAACGAGATCGGGATCACGGCCATGACCGGCTTCCCGCGGAGCTCTTCCGGGACGAAGGGCTCGGGCGGCGCGACGAGGAGCGCTCCGCCGCCGGCGACCTCGTCGGGTGCGGACTCCATCCAGTCGCGGTAGAAGCGAAGAACCTCGCCCGCCTGCTCGATCGGCCAGAGCAGCATCCCGCCGGTGACCATCGGTCCGACCTCGTGGAGGCGGTACTCGAACCGGGTCACGACGCCGAAGTTTCCGCCGCCGCCCCGCAGTCCCCAGAAGAGCTCGGCGTTCTCGTCCTCGCTCGCGCGGACCATTTGGCCGTCAGCGGTGACGACGTCGGCCGAGAGCAGGTTGTGGGACGTGAAGCCGTACATGCGCTCGAGCCAGCCGCTTCCGGCGCCGAGCGTGAGGCCGGCAATGCCGGTCGTGGTGACACGCCCGCCGGTCGTCGCGAGCCCGTGCGCCTGCGTGGCGGCATCGAACTCGCCCCACTTCACGCCGGCTTGAGCCCGCGCGACGCGCGCTTCGGGATCGACGTCGATCCGCGTCATGGTCGACAGGTCGAGCACGATCCCGTCGTCGCAAACCGCGTGGCCGTTGACACCGTGTCCGCCGCCTTTGACGGAGAGCGGCAGGCCCGTCTCGCGCGCGAGCAGGATGCCGGCGACGACGTCGGCCGCGCCCGTGCAGCGGACTATCAGCCGCGGCCTGCGGTCGATCATCCCGTTGAAAATCGCGCGCGCGTCGTCGTAACCGTCGTCGCCCGGCTCGAGCAGCTCGCCGGTGAACCGACCGCGGATGACCGGGATGGTGGACTCGTCGAGAATCGTGGTGGTCATGACGCCTCCCCTGAGGTGATTGCCCTGGCCAATCCTCTCACTCATCGCCCCAGGGGCGGATGCGCGGCGGCGCGGGTTCGCCGTGACCCTCCTGCCACGAGATGACCGGATTGCGCAGCACGCCGATCCGCTCGATCTCGGCCTCGACCACGTCGCCAGGCTTGAGGTACAGCAGCCGCCGCTCCTCCTCCGACTTGAAGCCCGCGACCCCGGCGACCGTGCCGGTCGAGAGGACGTCGCCCGCGCTGTAGCCGAGCGCCGAGAAGTTGCTCAGGATCTCGGGGATCGTCACGCTCATGCGGCTCGAGTGCGACTCCTGCCGCCGCTCGCCGTTGACGCGAAGCTCCATCGCGAGGTCGTGCGGGTCGGGGATCTCGTCCGGCGTCACGATCCACGGCCCGAGCGGGCAGAACGTGTCGATCGCCTTGGAGAAGCTGAACACGCCCGAGCGCATCTCGCCGCGCTGGATGTCGCGGGCGGTGATGTCGTTGAAGATCACGTAGCCG
>DATFSG010000184.1:0-6271 GCA_035262765.1 Gaiellaceae bacterium
AAGCCCTCGACGCGACGGCAGCGACCGGAGAGCGGCGAGTAGAAGAAGACGAGGCGCGGCCGTTCTTCCAGCCGCGTCACGGGCTGGGCATGCGGAGCGGTCGCCACCCTCCCTCCGTACCCGTTGTCCGGGAGGTTGAACCCCGCTTCGTCTACGGGCCCGGTTCCGCCGAGAAGAACAGGATCGCGCCCTCCGGCTCCTCGGGGTCGGGTCGGTTCTGGAGCGGAGCGAACGCAATCCGGACGTGCACCGGCTTCCCGCGCCGGTCGTGGCCGTCGAGTTCGATCTCCTCGCTCGCCGAGCCGGCGAGGACGAGGCGGATCGGATCGCGCAGGCGTTGCACCGCGATGCCTATGTCGAGGTTCAGAAGGTGCTCTCCCTCCACCTCGTCGTCGCGCAGGCCCCAGAGGTCGGTGGCGCGCCTGCTCCAGGCGATGATCCGGAAAGTCCGGTCGACGACGACGACGCCCTGTTTGATGCTCGAGAGGACGGAGCCCAGGAAGGAGTTCGCCTGCAGGGTCTCGTCCGTTCGCTCGCGGAGCTCGTCGTTCATCGTCTCGAGCTCCTCGTTCGTCGACTGGAGCTCCTCGTTCATCGTCTCGAGCTCCTCGTTCGACGACTGGAGCTCCTCGTTCGTGGTCTCGAGCTCCTCGACCGTCGATTGGAGCTCCTCGTACGCCGTCTCGAGCTCGCGCCTGGCCTTCTCGAGGTCCTCCTCGAGCGCGCGATGCTCGGTCGCGTCGACGTAGCTGACGATGACGCCCGCGAACTGCTCGCCCCGCAGCGCCAGCGGATCGAGCTGGACGTCGAGCGTGCGCGGCTCGTCGTTGCCGCGCTGCCACTGGACGTCGCGGCGCACCACCGGCAGCTGGTCGTTCCGGACCTCGTCGATCAGCGAGCGGAGCTCGAGCGGACGGTAGGAGAGCTCGAGGTCCTGGAGCGAGCGTCCGACGTCGCGGTGCCGGAGCGAGAACAGCGCCCGCGCGGCCTGGTTGATCCCCGCCACCCGGTTCTGCTCGTCCACGACGACCTGCGCGGTCGGCGCGTGCTCGAATGCGGCCTCGCCGAGGTCGGGAGCCCCGGGCTCGGCGCGCTCCGCCACGGGCAGCCTCGGCAGCCGGAAGGCCGGGTCCGCGGAGCCGTCCTTCATGAAGACGCGCCGCTTCAGGTTGTAGGGCACGAAGAAGTTCCGCCCGCTCTGCAGCGCCTCCGCCTTGCCCACGACGAGGAAGCCGCCGCGATTGAGCGCGAAGTAGAAGTTCGCGAGGATCCGCTGCTGCAGCTCGGGACCGAAGTACATGAGCGTGTTGCGCGAGACGAGCAGGTCGACCCGCGAGATCGGCGGGTCGCGGTGCAGGTCGTTGCGGCCGAAGATGACCGTGCGCCGCAGGTCGTTCCGGAAGGCGAGGCCGTGATTCGATTGCTGGAAGTAGCGCTCGCGGAGGTCGGCCGGCACCTTCTCGAGCTGCTTCGTCGTGTAGGTCGCGTCGCGCGCCTCGGCCAGCGCGTCATCGTCGACGTCGGTCGCGTAGATCTTCACGCGCCGCCGGAAGTCGTCCTCGCCGAGCGCCTCCGCGAGGAGCATGGCCACCGTGTATGGCTCCTCGCCCGACGCGCAGCCCGCCGACCAGATGCGGATGGCCGCATCGTCCTGCCGGTCGGCGAGCAGCCGCGGGATGACCTCGGTGGCGACGAGTTCCCACGTCTCGGCGTCGCGGAAGAAGCCCGTGACGTTGATCAGGATCGTGTTGAAGAGCTCGACGAACTCCTCGGGATGCTCGTCCAGATACGCCTTGTAGGCGTCCCAGTCGTCCGCGCCGACGGCCTGCATCCGCTTCTCGAAACGGCGCATGAGCGTCGGGCGGCGGTAACCCGTGTAGTCGAAGCCGCGCTCGTCGCGGACGAACTCAAGCAGCTGCTCGAACTTGGGGTCGGGTTCGCTCATGGAGCCACCGCTGCCAATTGCATCACGGTCGGCGCGATCTCGCTGAGCGGGAGAACTTCGTCCACGCCGCCGGCGAGAATCGCGGCGCCCGGCATCCCGAAGTACTGCGATGTCGCCTCGTTCTGGGCGAGCACGCGTCCGCCGGCCTGCTTGACCGCTGCGGCGCCCGCAGCGCCGTCGATCCCCGTGCCCGAGAGGACGACCGCGGTGCACGGCCCGCGGTGGTTCGAGGCCAGCGAGAGAAGCAGGACGTCGGCGCTCGGCCGGACGTGGTGCACGAGCTCCGAGTGGTCGAGGTGGAGCGTCTCGTCGGGCTCGACGAGGAGATGGGCGTCGGGCGGTGCGACCCAGACGATCCCGGGCTCGAGGGGCGCGCCGTCGAACGCCGGGGCGACCTCGAGCTCCGTTCCACGGCCGAGGATCGCCGGCAGGAGGCTCGGCGCGAGGGGCGTGAGGTGGATGACGACCAGGACGCAGGCGTCGAGGTCGGCAGGCAGGGAGCCGAGGACGACCTGGATCGCGCGGATGCCGCCGGCCGAGCCGACCACGGCCACGACGTGGATCGTCGGCGGGTCAGGCGTCGTCCGGGCCATCCGCCCCCACGAGGAGGCGGCGGATTTCCTCCGCCTGCCCGCGGGCCTCCTTGGCGATGGCCTCGAAGCGTCCGCGACTGCGGGCGGCGCCTGCCGTGCCGACTCGCTCGGCAAGCCGCTCGCTGAGTCGCGCTCGTTCCTGCAGGACGCAGATCGCCGTCCACAGCGCAGTCTCGACCGACTCGCGCTGTCTGTCGACGACGCCGTCCGCGTATGCGAGCTCGGGGCTCATCTCTCCGCCGTCATTCTCGCTGACGTCGGGCTCGTCCGAAAGTCGGCGGACGAGGGTTGCGATGGCCGGGCCGAGCTCGGCGAGCGGCAGGACGCGATCCGGGTCGTCGCGCACCACCGTGTGGATTGGCAGAGTCGCGAACAGCGAGTCCTCCGGCGCCTGCACGAAGACGCAGCCGCCCCGGTCGCCGATCGCGCCGGCTCCGACGACGCCGTCGTCGCTCATGCCGGAGAGGATGACGCCGACGGCGTGCCGGCGGTACGCGAGCGCCGCGCTGCGGAAGAGCACGTCGATGGACGGCCGAACTCCATTCTCGTGCGGGCCCTGCACGACGACGGCGTGCCCTCCTGTCACGACGAGGTGATGGTCGGGCGGGGCCACGTAGATCCGGTGACGCTCGAGTCGCTCGTCGCTGCGAACCTGGGTCGCGGGCAGAGGTCCCGCGCGGGAGATGATCTCGGCGAGCCGGCTCTCCGTGCCGGCCGCGAGGTGGAGGACGACGCAGACCGCGGCGTCGAGATCCTCAGGGAAGCCGCCGGCGAGCGCCGTCAGCGCCTCGACGCCTCCCGCGGACGCGCCCACGACAACCACGGACGGGGCGGTCTCGTCCATCTCTGTCTTGTCTCCCGCGGCGGCCGCCCGAAACTGCGTGTCGGCTTCGGGCCTCGCGGGAAGCGTTCGCCCATGAGTGCTGCGGTTGCGTCGCTCGCCTCGGTGATCGGGATGCTCGCGCTGCTCGCCGTCTTCACCTTCTGGGGCGGGAGCAACTCGACAGCTGCGCTGCCCTACTTCGCGGTGCCGGGCGTGCTCTTCGCGATCGCGGTCCTGTTCGGCTATCTCGCCCTGCGTCCCCGACCAGATCGCTGAGTAGGTTCTCGGGGTGGAGACGGTTCCCCGGCGGCTGACGTTCGGCGCCAACGCCGACGCCTACGAGCGCGCGCGACCGGCGTGGCCGGAGGCGGCGGCGCGCTGGCTCGTTCCCGAGGACGCCGAGCTCGTCGTCGAGCTCGGCGCCGGCACCGGCAAACTGACGCGGGCGGTGTCCGCGCTCGGGACGCGCGTCGTCGCGGTCGAGCCGGATCCACGGATGCTCGCCGTCCTGCACGGGCTCGGCCTCGAGGGTGTGCAGGGCTCGGCCGAGGGAATCCCCTTCGGCGACGGCGTGGCCGACGTCGTCATCGCAGGCTCGAGCCTCCACTGGTTCGAGCTCGAGCTGGCGCTGCCGGAGATTCATCGCGTCCTGCGCGAGGGCGGCCGCTTCGCCTTCGGCTGGAACCACCGCGACGACCGGCATCCGGCAGTCGTCCGCATGGGCCAGGCGCTCCACGCGGCACAGGCGCGCACGCGCGGACCGCGCTGGCGAAGCCGCGACTGGTCTGCCGAGCTGACCGCCGCCGGGCTCTTCCGGGACGTCGAGAAGGCTCAGTTCGAGCACGTGCACGAGCTGCCGCGCGAGGCTCTCGGCGACCACTTGCTGTCGTACTCCGGCGTCGCCGCGCTGTCGGAGGACGAGCGGAGGCCGGTGTTCTCGGAGGTCGCGGCGCTGCTCGACTCCGACGAGTCCGTGAGCGTCGACGGCCGGTTGCGACTGCCGTTCGTCGTGACCGCGTATCGCGCGACGCGGGCCTAGGCGCCCGAGCAGAAGCCCGTGCGGCTCTGGTTGAGGCAGAGCAGGCCGAGCAGGTTGCGGTCGTCGTCGAGGACGATCACGCGGCGGTTCGGGCTCGCGGAGGCGCGCGCGAACGCCTCGTCGTCGGAGGCGTCGAGCGGGATCGTCTCCGGATCCTGCTCCGCGTAGGCGAGAGCAGGCTCGGCCGGCGCAGCCTCCTCGGGCAGCGCTGTGACGGCTCCCTTGAAGGCCCGACCGTCGGCCAGCAGGACCAGTTGCACCTTCGGATTCGCCAGCTGCTCGCGCACCTCGGCGACCGACGCGTCTCCGGCCAGCGTCTTCGGCTCGCGGAGCATCAGATCGGCAACGGCCATGCCTCGAGTGTACCGAGGCGTCTGTATATGCTGATGCGGAGTTAGCTAGGCATTGCATCGGCATTCGAGGAGCGTGCAAATCGTGGCAACCGGGTTCAGCAGGGCCGAGTTCGTACGTCGTGGGGTCGTGGGTGGTGGAGCGGTGCTGGTGTCCGCGTCGGGACTGGCGGTGCTTCCGGCCGTGGCCTCCGCCGACACGCTGCCCGACGGCGACCTGGCCTACCTCCGTCTCCTGATCGCGGCGGAGCTGCTCGCGGTCGACTTCCAGACTCAAGCGCTCGGCAGCGGGAAGCTGCACCACGCCGTGCGCACGCTGCTCCACCGGATGCGCTCGGACGAGACGGCGCACTACACCAAGCTCGCCGCAGTAATGACGGCGGCCGGGCAGACACCGGCCACTTCGGCCGACATCGACTTCTCGTATCCAAAGGGGACCTTCCGCGCGCAGGCGTCGATCACGAAGCTGGCCGCGCGGCTCGAGCGCCTCATGGTCGGTGCCTATCTCGGCGCGGTGCAGAACGTCGAGACGGCTGACGTGCGGCTGCCGATCGGCCAGATTGCCGCGAACGAGGCGCAGCATGCAGGCGCGCTGGCGGCGCTGCAGGGCGAGTCGGTGATCGGGAAGGCGTTTGCCTCTGCGCTGTCGATCGGCGAGGTGTCGAACGCCCTGGACGAGTACGAGAGCTAGCGATGCCGAAGCAGCAATACTCAGCCAGCGAGGCGGCGGCGGCGCTCGGGATCAGCGTGGACACGCTGCGCCGCTGGGATCGCGCCGGCCGCCTCCGGACCACACGCGATCCCCGCAACCGTCGAGTCGTGTCGGCGAAGGAGATCGACCGGCTGCGGGGTGACGGGCAGGGCACGCACCTCAGCGCCCGCAACCGCTTCCGCGCGACCGTGACCGCGGTCGAGATTGATGGCCTGATGGCGCAGGTGGAGCTCGTCGCCACCGAGCCGGTGCGGCTCGTCGCGATCGTCACGCGCGACGCGGTCCGGGAGCTCGACCTGAAGCAAGGGATGGCGGCTACCGCCATCGTCAAGTCCACCAACGTGATGATCCAGAGCTAGGTGAAAGGAGCTCCGCCCGTGTCTTTCCGTCGTAGCCGCCTTGCACTTCTGCTAGTCGTCGCTTTTCTCGCTCTCCTTGCGGTTCCGGCAGGCGGGGCAGCCCGGGCGGCGCAGCCGCAGATCACGGTCTACGCGGCTGCGTCGCTGACCAACGTGTTCCCGGCGATCGACCCGAACGAGAAGTACTCGTTCGGCGGCTCGAACGCGCTCGAGACGCAGATCGAGCAAGGCGCGCCGGCCGACGTGTTCGCCTCCGCGAACATGAAGCTCCCGCTGCAGCTCAACTCCGACGGAAAGTGCTCGAAGCCGGTCGTCTTCACGCGCAACACGCTCGTGGTCGTGGTGCCGAAGAACAACCCGGCTCACATCCACAGCGTCTACGGCCTGACGAAGTCCGGGGTCACGATCGACATCGCCCAGTCGGGCGTCCCCGTCGGGTCGTACACGCTG
>DATFSG010000185.1:0-5164 GCA_035262765.1 Gaiellaceae bacterium
AGGTCGCGCAACAGGTTGAGGACCGCACTCTGCACCGAGACGTCGAGCGCCGAGGTGATCTCGTCCGCGATCAGTACGTCTGGACGAACCGCGAGCGCGCGCGCGATCGCTACACGCTGCCGCTGGCCGCCGGAGAGACGGCTCGGTAGCTCCCGTGCCACGGCGGCATCGAGGTGGACGAGGCTCAGCAGTTCCTCCACCCGGCGCGCCCGAACGCCGCGTGGCGAGCGCTGTCCAGTAGAGGCAGCCTCGGCGATCGCCGCCCCAACTGTCATCCGCGGGTTCAGCGAGGCGAAGGGGTCCTGGAAGACCATCTGCACCCGCCGGTTCAGCCCGCCGACGTAGCCGGTGCGCCGATGACGCGCCGCCACGCCGTCGAGCAGCACTTCTCCCCCGGCGATCGGAACGAGCCCGACGATCGCCCTGGCGAGGGTCGACTTGCCCGAGCCGGACTCCCCCACGAGACCGACGATCGTCTGTTCCGGCACGGTGAGGTCCGCGCCGTCGACCGCGACGAGCGCCGACTGGCCGCGCCCGAACCGGACGGTCAGGTCGCGTGTTTCGAGCGCGGTCACGCGACTGCGTCCTCTCGTCTGGACGATCCCTGTCCCGGAACGACCGAGTTGGGGTGCCAGCAGGCGACGCGGTGACCGTCCGCCAACGGCGTCAGCACCGGAAGCTCGTCGCGGCAGCGACTCGACGCCGCCGGGCAGCGCGGTGCGAACGGGCAGCCGGGCGACTGGTCGAAGGGGCCGACAGCCCGACCGGGAATCGAGACCAGCGGCCGCTCCCGATCGGACGCCATCGTCGGGACCGACGCGAGCAGGGCAGCCGTGTAGGGATGGGCGGGCTGGCGCACCAGGGTCGGAACGTCGAGCTCCTCGACGACCCGGCCCGCGTACATGACGAGCACCCGCTGGCAGAGCTGCGAGACGACCGCGATGTCGTGCGAGATGAGGATCGCCGCCGCCCCGGTGGACGCGTTCACGTCGTCCAGCAGCTTGAGGATCTGCTGCTGCACCGTGACATCGAGGGCCGTGGTCGGCTCGTCGGCGATGATCAACTGCGGCGTTCCCATCAGGCCCATGGCGATCATGACTCGCTGCCGCATCCCGCCCGACAGCTCGAACGGGTAGTTGCGGATCCGCCTGTCCGGCGAGCCGATCCGGACCGACCGCAGGCGCTCGACGCTCCGCTTCCTCGCCTCCCGGCGGGAGAGCCCTTCGTGCACTTCGGCGACCTCGCCGAGCTGGCGACCGACCCGCAGTGCTGGATTGAGCGACGCCATCGGATCCTGATAGACGATCGCGAGCGAGCGTCCGAGGAGCCGACGCCGCGCGGCGTTTCCGAGCGAGCCCACGTCCTGCCCGAAGAGCAGCCGTCGCCGGGACGTCGCCTTCGCTCGGGCCGGCAGGAGTTCGGCGATCGCCATCGCGGTCAGACTCTTGCCCGACCCCGACTCGCCGACGATGCCCACGATCTCGCCGGGTTCGATCCTGATGGAGACGTCGCGAACGGGGAACGAACCGCCGGGGAACGCCACCGTGAGGCCCCTGACGTCCAGCACCGTCCCGTGTCCATCAGCGGCAAGCTCCTCCACACGTTCGTGCTGCTCCGGGGGGAGGACGACAGGCGCCGCAGGCAGATGCCGCGGAAGCGTCCCGTCACGCCGCGCCGCCCGGCGGGCGAGGCTCTCGCCGAGCAGGTTGAACCCGAGCGCGGCGAAGATGATCGCCACCGCCGGCCCCACGACGACGATCGGCGTGACATAGATCCGCGAAAGCCCGTCTGTGAGCATGCCGCCCCAGTCGTACGAGGGCGGCTGCACACCGACGCCGAGCAGGCTGAGGCCCGCCAGCGAAAGGAGTGCGTCGCCCATGGTCAGCATCAGCGTCAGCAGGAGCGGCTCCGCCACGTTCGGCAGCACGTGCCGCACCGTCAGCCTCGCCCTCCCGACACCGAGCACGCGCGCTGCGGCGATGTAATCCGCGCCGGCCACCGAGGCCGCGAGCGTCTGGCTGAGACGCGCAAAGTACGGTGCGACTGCGGCGGCGATCCCGATCACCGCGCCCCGGGCTCCCAGTCCGACGATCGAGGCCACGAAGATCGCAAGGAGGAGGGTCGGAAACGCGACGGCGAGGCTGATCGCGCTCGTGATCAGCCGGCCGAGCCGACGTCCGACGAGCGCCGGCAGGACGCCGATCGGGATGCCGACCCCGGCGCCCAACAGGGTGGCGAGAACCGCCAGGAACACGGACAGCCGGGCGGCGACGAGCGTGCGATCCAGGATGTCGCGACCCAGCGCGTCGGTGCCCAGCGGATGGGCGTGCGACGATCCCTGCGAGGCTGCCGCGATGTCGATCTTCGCCGCGGCGTGGCCCCAGATCGGCGGCCCGATCGCCGCCAGCAAGAGAACAGCCGCGACCATCAGCGCGGCAGTGACTCCGACCGGTGACCGGAACAGGTCGGGCCAGCGCCCGAAGCGGCGGCCCTTCACTGCTCGAGGATCGTCGACTGCGGGTTGATCACGGCGAGCAGCATGTCGACGACGAAGTTGATCACCAGGATGAAGAATCCGAAGACGAGCGCCACCGCCTGAACCGAGGGGTAATCCTTGGCGGTCACGGCGCTGATGAGCGTCGACCCGAGGCCGGTCCAGGCAAAGATGCTCTCGATCAGCACGGTGCCGGCGATCAGTCCGCCGAGCAGCAGCCCCGAGATCGTGAGCGTGGCGGTGAGCATGTTCGGCAGAGCGTGCCGGAGGTAGATCAGCCGCGCGGAGAGGCGTTTGCCACGGGCGGTGCGGATGTAGTCCTGGTCAAGAACCTTCAATCCCTCGACGCGGACGATGCGCGCGAGCGCGGCGGCGGGACCGATCGCGAGCGCGATGATCGGCAGCACGTAGGACTTCGGGCCCGACTCCCCCGCAACGGGGAAATACCTCCACTTGACACCGAAGAAGTAGATGAGTCCCACGGCGACGAGGAAGCCCGGGATCGAGGCGAATGCGCCGGTGGCCGTCGTGAAGGCCAGCTCGCCGTACCGTCTGCGCCCGTCACGCGTGAGCGCCGCGCTCAGGACGCCGAGCGGTACCCCGACCAGCACGGCGGCCAGGAATGCCAGCCCGGCCAGCCGCAGCGTGGTCGGCAGCCGTGTTCGGATGATCTCGGTAATCGGCTCGCCGGTCGTCAACGAGGTCCCGAAGTCGCCGTGGACCGCGCTGTCCACGTAGTCGACGTACTGCTGCCAGAGGGGCTTGTCGAGACCGAGTTGGGCCCGCCGTTGCTCGACCAGCGACTGGGGCGCCGTTGCCCCGAGCGAGGTCCGCACAGGATCGCCCGGGACGAAGTGGATCATCGCGAACGTGAGCGTCAGCAGCAGCACCATCGACACTGCGAGCCGCGTCAGGCGACGGGCGAAGTAGGCGGATCTCGGTCGATCCGCCCACCATCGCCTTCGTATCTCGATCGACGCCGGAGAGGCCGTCACGTCACTTCTTCTTCGTCAACCTCAGGCTCGTGGGCGCGACGCCCTGATCGCCGAGGGTGAACTTCGCGCCCTTGGCGAAGGTCGGCAGCGAGGCCCACCAGGTCGGGAGGAGATCGCCGTGGCTGAAGATCGCCTTCTCGGCGGCCAGCCAGTGCGTGCAGGACTTCGCGCCGGACGCCTTCACCGCCGCGGCGGTCTGGTTCAGGTACGCGATGTTGTGGATGTTCGCGAAGTTGTCTCCGCCGCCTGCAGGCGTCGGCCCCGAGAGGAACGGCACGAGCTGCGCCGGCGCGCTGACGCCGAGCGGTACGAGCGCAACGTCCCAGTCGCCACCCCCGAAGATGACGCCGAGGAGGTTCGCCCCCGTCACACCGTCGAGTGTCGCGTTGTTGTCACCCGCGGCCGAGAGCTCCTGCTGCGCGAGTGTCATTGCCGCAGGCGAGCCCGGTCCTCCGTCGGTCTGGTAGAGGAGCTTCAGGCTGGGCTGGCCCGACAGTGCCTGCTGCGCCTTCGCGATGTTGTGCTTCGGCACGCTCCCCTTGACCGAATTCCCGAAACAGGGCGTGAACGACGGCAGAGTGAGCTGCTTCATCGGCGAGCCGTCCCCCGAGGTGAACACCTTGCCGAGCTGGCCGACCTGCAACGCCTGGATGATTCCCTTGCGGACGGTGACGCTGGCCGTCGGATGCCCCTTCTTCTCGTTGAACCAGAGCTCGCCCGGCTGGGCCGCGACGACGCGCTTGAAGAGCTTGGCCTTCTCGAGCCGCGACCGATCGGGTCCGGTGACCGTCGCGATGTTCACCTCGCCGGTGAGGAGCTCGTTCGCGGCCGTCGTCTCGTTCGTGACCACGTCGAGCACGACCTTCGCCGGCATCCCCTTGCTCGTGACGCCGTTCGGGCCCCAGGTGTAGCCCTTGCGCAGCGCGAACGTGTACTTGCTGCCCGGATTGGCGCTCACCATCCTGTACGGGCCGGAGCCGTCGGCGCCGTTGACGAGGCTGCTCCTGTTGGCGAGCCCCTTCGAGCAGACCATGTGCACCGCACCGATCCCCTGGACCGGGAACGGATTCGCCGACGGGAATGTGACCGTCACGGTCCGCTTCTTGTTGTTCGCGGCGGTCTTGGTGCCCACCGGGACGTAGATGATGAGCTGCGAGCCGTTCGCCGCGTTGGCGATGAAATCCAGGTTCTTCTTCACCACCGACGCGGTCATCTTCGTCCCGTCGGAGCAGGTGACCCCGGAGCGGAGCGTGAAGCGAACCCTCGTCTGCGACAGCACCTTCCACTTCGTCGCGAGGCCCGAGACGATCTTGCCGCCCGGCAGCTGGTGCACGAGCGTGTCGTAGCTGAACTCGGCGACCTGCAGAGCTTCGGCCCCCGACGTCAGCCCTGGATCGAGCTTGCCGGGATCGCCGGTGATAGCGATCGTGACTGTTCCCTTCGCGGCGGCATGTGCAGCGGCCCTGCTCGAGGCCGGGCCCGTCGCTGCCGCCAGACCCACGACGAGTAGTGCTACCGCGGATGCCGCCAGGAAAGCGGCTAGCAACTTGCGCATTTCATTCCCTCCAACTTGAGTTCAATACCAGCTCCAACCGGCCAGGAGTCACTGCGAGACCTGCGCCGCTGGTACCGGCGACACTAGGCCGCTCCCACGCAACCGGCCTCGTGATCTCGC
>DATFSG010000186.1:0-10499 GCA_035262765.1 Gaiellaceae bacterium
ATCGTCCCGAACCACATGCTCGCCATCCGCGACGACGGCCGCTCGATGGAGTGCCGCCGGCTCGAGATGCTGCCGATCGAGTGCGTCGTGCGCGGCTATCTCGCCGGCTCGGGCTGGAAGGACTACCGCGCGAGCGGCGAGGTCTGCGGGCATCGCCTGCCGGAAGGCCTCCAGGAGTCGGACAAGCTCCCCGAGCCGATCTTCACGCCGGCGACCAAGGCGATCGAAGGGCACGACGAGAACATCACGCGAGAGCAAGCGGCCGAGCTGGTGGGCGAGGAGCGGTTCCGCGAGGCCGAGGAGGCTTCGCTCCGGCTGTACAAGACGGCGGCGGATCACGCGCTGCGCGCGGGGATCATCATCGCCGACACGAAGTTCGAGATGGGAATCGACGCCGACGGCAACCTCGTGCTCGGCGACGAGGCGCTGACCCCCGACTCCTCGCGCTTCTGGCCCGGTGACACCTACCGGCCCGGCCAGGCGCAGGACAGCTTCGACAAGCAGTTCGTCCGCGACTACTGCGAGACCACCGGCTGGGACAAGACCGATCCAGGCCCGGAGCTGCCCGACGACGTCGTGCAGGTCACCCGCGCGAAATACCACGAGGCGTTCGAGCGGCTGACCACGATCCCGTTCCCGGCGTACCTCGAAGACCCGAGCACGGTCCTCGGGTGAGGTGGCTCGGATGAAGGCGACCGTCCTAGTCAGGCCGAAGCCCGGGATCCTCGATCCTCAGGGGGAGGCGGTCGGCTCGGCGCTCGGCCATCTCGGCTTCGAGGTGAGCGACGCGCGCGTCGGCAAGGTGATCGACCTCGAGGTCGAGGCGTCGAATGCCGGCGTCGCCAAGGCGCTGGTCGAGCAGATGTGCGACCAGCTGCTCGCGAACCCGCTGATCGAGTCGTATGAGGTGGAGATCGTTGGCTAGCCCCCAGCCGCGGATCGGGGTCGTCACGTACCCAGGCTCGCAGGACGACCGGGACGCGCTCTGGGCGCTCGCCGCGCTCGACGCCGAGGCGGTCCCCGTCTGGCACGACGAGCGCGAGCTGCCGGACCTCGACGCGGTCGTGCTCCCGGGAGGCTTCTCGTACGGCGACCATCTCCGCTGCGGCGCGATCGCCCGTTTCTCGCCGGCGACGGCCGCGGTGCGCGAGTTCGCCGACGTCGGAGGGTTCGTGCTGGGGATCTGCAACGGCTTCCAGATCCTCTGCGAGGCCGGCCTGCTGCCGGGCGCGCTGCTGAGGAACGAGTCGCTCCGCTTCGTCTGCCGCGACGTGCCGGTGACGGTCGAGCGCGACGACCTGCCGTTCACCACGCGCTGCACCGCCGGCGGGCGGCTCGTGCTGCCGGTGAAGCACGGCGACGGCGGCTACCTCCCGCCCCCGGATCTCGATCCGGCGCAGGTCGTGCTCCGCTACGTCGACAACCCGAACGGCTCGATCGAGGGCATCGCCGGCGTCTGCAACGAGGCCGGCAACGTGATGGGGCTGATGCCGCACCCCGAGCACGCGGTCGACCCACTGCTCGGCTCGGACGACGGCGCGCTGCTCCTCGCCTCGCTCGTCGACGCCGCACGCGAGCGCGTGCTCGCAGCCATCTAGCTAGAGGCCGAGCGTCTCCGCGAGCGCCGGATGCTGGGCGAGGGCGGCCTTCAGCCGTCCGATGTCTCGCTCTCGAAGAGTGACCGGGCCGCGCGTGCCGCCGCCTGCGCCCGCGTAGGAAAAGCGGACGAGCCTCTCCCCCTTCGGGGTCTCGAGCAGCTGGACCTTCGACGCGAACCGCTTGGTCCCGGCGCGCTGCGGCACGGTCAGCTCCTCCACGAGATCCGCAGGTCCCCACGGTGTCGCCGCCCTCGTCGCCATGCCGAGGACGCTAGCCGGGCAGGCGTCACGCGTTTGCGCCGTCTTCCGGGCGATTCAGCGCACGGTCAGCCCGAACACGAAACCGGCCGTGATCGACAGGGCCGGCCCGAGCACCCAGCCCTGGAGGATCGAGAAGAGCGTCTGAAGATGCACGGTCTCGCGGCCGCGGGCGAATCCGGCGCCCGCCATCGCTCCGACCAGCGCCTGGTTCATCGAGGTGAAGAAGCCGAACGCGACGGCGGCGAGGACGACGGCCGCCTGCACGAGCTGCGCCGCAGTCGCCATCGCCCGGTCCACCTCGACGATCTCGAACGCGACCCGCTGTAGGAGCGGCTTGCCCCAGGTGAGGACGCCGACGGCGATCGCGGCACCGCCGATCGCCCCGGCCTCGAGCGGGCTGAAGGTGCCGGTGCCGACGAGCGCGCCGCTCGCGTTCGAGACGTCGTTCGCTCCCATCGCGAACGCGGCGATCGCTCCCATCGCGACAAGAATCGTCCCGATCCGCTCTCCGAGGCTCAGGCGGTCGAGACCGAGGGTCAGCAGGAATCCGAGGAAGATGGCCGCGATCGGCGCCAGCGCCCAGACCACAACGAGCCGGCCGATCCCGCCCCAGTTCACGCCGGTCTTCGTCGCAAGCGCCACGCCGACAACCGAGAAGACGAGGATCTGGATCGTCGAGGTCGGCATGCGGAACCGGTTGAAGAAGGTCGTGACCGCGAATGCGACGCCGATCACGACGACCTGCTGCTCCACCGAGAGCGGCACAGCGGTCAGCCCCGAGCCCACTCGCTGCTCGACGGCGTGGCTCGCGAACGTCGCGCCGAGGAACGCGAGCGGCGCCATGAGGAGGAGTGCCTGCCAGGCGCCGATCGCCCGCAGGGCGTGCGGCATGCCCATCACGGCCCCCGTGTAGTGGGCACCGATGCTCCACGCGAAGCCAATCGCGAGAACGATGAGGAGCCCCGTCACGGCCGGCCGACGTTATACGCCTTGTCGGCGCGCCGCTAGACCTTGTACGGTCCGCGGACATGGAGGGCCACCAGGAGGGCGGCCCGGGCTACGACGACTGGTTCGACGAGCCCGAACCGCCGACCGAGACACAGAGCGGGGCGAACCGCGGCGTCTACGAGGACGCCGGCGAGGAAGTGTGGGTGCTGCCCGAGGAAGAGGAGGCAGGCTCGCACGCGCAGCGGGAGTTCGTGATCGGCGGCAGGCACCTGACGATGACGCAAGTGGCGATCATCGGCCTCTCGGTGATCGCCGTCATCCTCGCGATCGCGGCGGCCGCCGGCGCCTTCGACAGCGGCAAAGCCGCAGCGCCGCCGGTGTCGACGCCCACCGTGAAGCCTCCGGCGACCACGACCAACACGACGCCTGCGAACACGACTCCGGCGGTGACGGCGCCGTCCGAGACGCTCAAGCCGGGCGACACGGGAACACAGGTGAAGGATCTGCAGAGGTCGCTCGCCGCGCTCGGTTTCTCCCCGGGCACGCCGGACGGCGACTACGGGCCGGCGACGCAGGTGGCCGTGGAGAAGTTCCAGGTCGCGAAGGGCCTGGCCGAGGACGGCATCGTCGGGCCGGCCACGCTCGCGGCGATCCAGCGGGCGCTGGGTTAGCGAGCCGGCGGCTTGCCCGGCCCGTTTCGCTCCTGCGGGATCAGCAGCTCGAAGCGTGCGCCGCTCGCGCGCGGGTCGTAGAAGAGGTCTCCTCCGTGCGCCTGCGCGTACGCGCGGGCGATGGCGAGGCCGAGGCCGTGGCCGTGGCCGTGGCCCGTCTCGGGACCGCCGCGCGCGAAGCGGTCGAAGATCCGCCCCTCGAGCTCCTTCGGGACGCCAGGGCCGGCGTCCTCGACCGAAACCCGGAGATGCCGGTCGCGCCGCTGCGCAACGATCCGAATCGGCGGCGCCCCGTAGCGCACCGCGTTCGCGACGAGGTTCGAGACGACGCGCTCGAGCACGAGTGGATCGACGACAACCGCGAGATCGTCGGGGATGTCGAGCTCGACCGATTCCGAAATGGCCAGGGCGCCGTGGACGACGTCGGCGACGGCTGCCTTCAACACCACCGGCCGTGGCTCGACGCTGACCGCCCGCGCATCGAGGCGGGAGAGGTCGAGCAGCTCCTCGAGCAGCCGGCGCATCCGCTCGCCCTGCTCGACGCCGACCCGGATCAGCTCCTCCCGCAGCTCCTCGTTCAGCTCTCCGCTCCGGTCGGCGAGCGTCTTCAGGACGCCGTAGACCGAGGTGGCCGGCGTGCGCAGCTCGTGCGAGGCGATGGCGACGAAGTTCAGCTTCAGCTGGTCGAGCTGGATCAGCTCCTCGTGCAGCTGCGCCCGCTCGATGGCGATCGCGACTCGCTCGGCGACGATCTGGAGCAGCTCGACCTCTTCCTGCCTGAACTGCCGCGGCGAGAGCGTCCCGACGTGGAGGACGCCGAGCGCCGTGCCCCGGACGAGCAACGGCACGCCGACCATGGTCTTGAGATGTACGCGCCGCAGGATCGGGTTGTAAACCGGGTACTCGTCGACGTCGATCACCATCGGCCGCGCTTCGGCGGCGACCCGGCCGGCGAAGCCCGCGCCGAGCGGGATCCGCACCCCGACCTCCTCCTCTATCCCGAGCGCGGCGCGCGCCACGAGCTCCTGCGACTCGTCGTCGAGGAGCAGGACTGCGCAAGTGTCGGTGCGCAGGATGTCCCGGATCCTGGGCAGGAGGACGTTGAGGAGCTCGTTCACCTCGAGGTGCGCCAGCGCCGCGTCGGTCACCGCCTGCACGTGCTCGATGCGCTCGCGCGCGGCACGCTCGGCCTCGAAGAGGCGCGCGTGCTCGATCGCAAGCGCGGCCCGGTCGGCCACGAGCTGAAGGAGCTCGACCTCGTCGTGCTGGAAGGCGCGCGGCCGGAGCGAGCCGACATGCAAGACGCCGCGCACCTCCCCCTCCACGACGAGCGGCACGCCGAGCATCGACCTGATCCCCTTCTCCCGCAGCAGCGGGTTGAGCACATGAGCGTGGTCGACGTCGTCGAGGATCACCGGCCGCTTCTCGGCGGCGATCCGCCCCGCGAAGCCGGCTCCGACCGGAACGCGGACGCCCTGCTCGACCTCCTCCTCGATCCCGAGCGCCGCACGGGCGACGAGCTCGTTCGTCGCCTCGTCGAGCAGGAGGATCGCGCACGTGTCGACCTCGAGGATCTCGCGCGTCCGCTCGAGCAGCGCGCCGAGCAGCTCGTCGAGCTGCAGGTGGGCAAGCGCGGCGTCCGTGACCGACTGCAGCCGCCGGACATGCTCCGAGGTGGAACCCTCCGGCCACACAACGCCTTGCTATTCCCGCAAAACGCGGAAAGCTAAGCGCTCGAGTGCTCTCGGCTGGAGCGGCGGAGGATGAGCACCGTCGCCGCGAGCGCGAGGCCTACCGCCACCTCGGCCAGGACGACGGGATGCGATCCGATCGGGTTGGTGACCGCATAGCTGCTCCCCAACATGTGGATCGGCCTGACCGCGGCGCGACGAGCGAGCGGCTCGAGGCAGAAGGCAGCGCCGACGATGAGGGCGCCGGCGATCGCGCGGCGCGTCCGCCACTGCTGCCCGAACCAGCCGAACAGCGGCCCCGTGACCACCCCGCCGATGATGACGGGCGCGTTGCTGACGAAGAAGCCATGCGCGTTGGCAAGCGAGTAGTGCGCGCCCTCGAGCGGGCTGTCGGTCAGCAGGAAGTAGCCGACGAGCGCGGCAAAGGTTGCGCCGAGCCCGAGCAGGGCGGCGCGCCAGGGAGTCCGCTGCGTGGCGCCCGCGAGGAACGCGACCAACAGCCACGGCGCGGAGAGGCTGGCGACGTCCGCTCCCCACGGGTGGTGGACAAGGCTGCCGAGGTACTGGTCGCCCGCGCCGAAGGCGGCCGAGAGAAGGAGTGCGAGGACGACGACCACGCCGAGATCGTAGCGCTGGTCGGCGTTACAAGTGGATCCAAAAATGCAGGCCTAAATGGCCTCACTTGGGCCTGCCGACTTGGAACAGAATCGGAATGGACCTCTCCCTCCAGAGGCCCGTGCCAGTCGCGCAGGAAAGCGCCGACAGGCTGACCGCAGCAGCCGTCGGCGCTTTCCTTGACTCCAATCCGAGGACGATTCCCGTGAGCAGAAATCCTCAAGTGAGTCGTGACGAGACGTTGCATCGGCTCATTGCCGCCCTCCGAAGCGCGGGCCGGCTGGCGGTTGCCGAGGTCGATCTCGACCCACACGACCTCGACAAGCTCACCGTTCCGGACACCTCGGCGACACGACAGGCCGAAGACATTTGCCGGGCGGTCCTGGACACGTCGCTCGTCAATCACTCGTATCGCGCGTATGCCTGGGGCGCATTGCTCGGCGTCGCGGAGCGGCTGGCGTTCGACGCCGAGCTGCTGTATGTCGCGGCCCTGCTGCACGACATCGGGCTGACCGAACGCTTCGACCGTGGCGGCTGCTTCGAGTCGGACGGCGCCGACGCCGCCAAGGAGTTGCTGCTCGAGGTCGGTTGGCCCTCGGACCGGGCCGAGCGAGCTGCGAGCGCGATCTATCTGCACATGCACGAGGTCGACGAGACGGACGATCCGGAAGCGCTGCTGCTCTCGTACGGGGCGAGCCTCGACGTGACCGGCCGCAGGTTCGACGAGATCGACGGGCGCGCGCGCGAGCAGATACTCGACATGTATCCGCGCCTTTCGTTCAAGCAGCGCTTCTTCGAGCTTCTCTTCGATCAGGCGGCGCGCAAGCCGCAGTGCGTCACCTACGCGTACATGGAGAGCGGGCTCGGCGAGCGGATCCTCGCCGCTCCGTTCCCCGACTAGGCGACCTCTCGCAGGCGCGATCCCTCGACGGCCGCCGCAAGCTCATGCGCGGCGCGCTCGAGTGCCTGCTCATGCACCGCTCCATAGCCGATGAGCAGTCCACGACGGCCCTGGTATCCCGGGAGCGCGTGCTCGCTCACCGTCTGGACGGCGATGCCCGCCCGGCACACTCGCTCTCGCGCCTCCTCTTCTTCGGTCGCCGAGGGCAGTTCGAGCACGACGTGGAGCCCGGCCGCGATCCCGCTGACTGCGAGCTGGGGCAGCTCACGCTGCAGACCACCGATCAGCAGGTCACGGCGGCGCCGGTACACCCCGCGCATCCTGCGAAGGTGCCGGTCGAACTCGGCCCTGCGCACGAAGTCGGCGAGGGCGAGCTGCTCGAGTGCGGGGAGATGGAGCATCGTCGCCTCGACCTCGTGCGCGACGAGCTCGAGGAGGTCGGCGGGGAGCACGGCCCAGCCGAGGCGAAGCCCGGGGGCGAGGGTCTTGCTCGTCGAACCGATGTAGGCGACGCGCTCGGGAGCAAGGCCCTGCAGGGCGCCGATCGGGGCGCGGTCGTAGCGGAACTCGGCGTCGTAATCGTCCTCGAGGATCAGCCCGTCGGAGTCCTCCGCCCAGCGCAGCAGCTCGGTGCGCCGCGCGGTGCCGTAGGCGAGCCCGGTCGGGAACTGGTGCGCCGGCGAGACGACCACGGCCGAGGCGCCGGAGAGGTAGAGCTCGTCCACGGAGAGGCCGTCGTTGTCGACCGGGATGCCGAGCGGCTCGAGGCCGTTGCGACGCGCCACCGAGTGAAGGATGCGGTGGCTCGGATTCTCGAAGGCAATCGTGCGCTCCTCTCGACCGTGGAGCACCCGCGCGATCATGGTCAGGGCGTGCATCGAGCCCGCGGTGATCACCACGCTGTCCGCGCTAACGGCGAGGCCGCGCGCCCGGGCCAGATAGCGGGCGATTTCCTCGCGCAACGGCCACAGGCCATGCTCGTCGCTGTAGCCCACCTCGGCGTCGGTCGCCGTCAGCAGCGCCTGCCGCAGCGACCGCTGCCACTGCCCGCGTGGAAACTTGGTGACATCCGGCCGCTCCGGGCGAAGGTCATACCGAAGGCGGTATGCACCCTCCGGGTCGCACGGATGTGCGCTGGCCAGTTGTGGTGTGTGCACCGCGCTTACTCGATGCATGGAGCCCTCTCGCACCGTCAAGTAGCCCTCGCTGCCGAGTTGCGAATAGGCGCGGACAACGACTCCGCGTGAGATGCCCAGCTCGTCCGCGAGCATGCGCGTCGACGGCAGTTCTTGGCCCGTCGCCAGCCGGCCCGACCGGATCGCCTCGCGCAGCTGCTCCTCGAGCTGGAGTGCGAGCGGAGTCCTCTGTTCGCGGTCCAGCGCCACGAAGAGTTCTCTCACCTGAAACTGGCGTGGACTCACTCCTGACCCTCTCCCGGCGCGTGATTTCGGACGCTTCGAACTCCTTGTACGACACAGCCCGTAACACGGCGGTCACGACGCCCGTTACCTCGTTGTTATCGACGATCGGGCATTCGGAGAGTGGCTATCTCTGAAGCAAAACCGCTGACGAATCTCGAACTCATCGCGGCGCACGAGTCCTAATCCCCCGACAGGCTGTTCCAGTTCCCGTCGGAAGACGGTCGCCCACAACTGGTACCGGCAACTAGTGGCCAAACGGCTACGTCTTTCTCCAGGGCGTGACGTCTAGATCAGAGACGGACGCTCCTACGGAGTGTCGGAGCAAGTTGCCGCCGCTGGGTTGAGGCTCTCGGCGGGCACCGAACGGAGGTAAATCGAATGCATAGACGGGTTTGGCTTATCGCGGGAGCGGCCGCGGCCGTACTTGGGCTGGTCGGCTCCGCCGCCGCGATGACGTCCGCGAGGTCGAGCGCGCCTGCGGCTGCTCGGTCACCTTATGCGGTTTCGTTTGACAAGGCATCGGCAGGTATCCCGCGCAGTCCCGCCGCTCGCGCGGCGAAGAAGACGATGGTGTTCGGCCTCGAGCAGACGGTCACCGGCTTCAACATTCTTGAGGCAGACGAGGAGGCTTTCTATTCCGCGATCGTCGCCGGGTACCCGATCGTGCGTGGCGACTACGTCATCGACCAGAACGGCAAATACCTGCTTGACCTAGCCTCGAAGGTCGTCGCCAACAAGAAATTCCTGCGGATCTTCATTCGCAAGAACGCGAACTGGTGGTGGCAGGGCCACAAGGCTACGCCGGTCAGCGCTGCGGACTACATCTACACGTGGCAGCAGTACCTGGCTCCCGGCAACAACCCGGGTACCACGACCGGCTACACCAACATCGCCCGCGCCAAGGCCAACAGCACGAAGGAAGTCACCTTCTACTGGAGGAAAGGTCAGGCGTTCGCCGACTACCGCGACATTTTCGACGAGATCCTCCCCGGGTTCGCGCTCAAGGGTGACGCCAACGGGTGCGGCGGTGGCTGCACGTTCAACCAGTACTGGCACACCGGTGTGGTCGGTAGCGACAACCAGCCGATCTCGGACGGCCCGTTCTACATGGCCAGCTACACCCCGGGCCAGGGCATGCTCCTGAAGAAGAACCCGACCTGGTACGGCAAGAAGGCGGGACTCAACGAGATCGCGTTCAAGATCATCACCGACACCAACTCGGAGATCCAGGCGATGCGGGGCGGCGAGGTCGACGCGATCGCTCCGTCCCCGGAGTCCGCGCTGTCGCAGCTCGTGCATCAGAGCAACCTCAAGTACAGCGCCATCCCCCAGATCGGCCAGGAGCACTGGGATATCGAGGTCGGCCCGGGCGGCAATCCGCTCCTGAAGAAGCAATGGATGAGGGCGGCAATCTCTGAGGGCCTGAACCGGCAGGGGCTGATCAAGGCGCTGTACGGCTCAATCGCCCCCGGCCTCAAGCCGTTGAACAACCCGGAGTTCGAGCTCGGGCCGGACGCCCGCGGCAAGTACTCGTACTTCAAGAAGTTCAACTTCAACCCGAAAAACGCGATCAAGCTGCTCAAGTCGCACGGTTGCACGGGCGGTCCTTCGTCCCCGAACAACAGCAACAACAAGCTCTGGACGTGCGGTGGTAAGAAGACCGAGTTCCGCTTCGACACGACGGTCAGAGCGTCTCGTGAGCAGAGTGGCGCAATCTTCAAGCAGGAGCTGCTCTCGATCGGGATCAAGATCGACGACTCCTACCATCAGGGCTCTGACCTCTTCGGCACCATTTTGCCGAGCGGGGACTACGACCTCGCCGAGTATGGCTGGTTGTTCGGGAGCGTGGATCCCTCCAACTGGGATTCCATTTACCAGTGCGTCAACAAGGCGAAGAACCTCGGTGGGTCGAACTACGACCGGTACTGCAACAAGAAGGTCGACGCTCTGTTCAGGAAGGGCGACAGCAATTTCAACTCGGCGACGCGGAACGCTCAGTACGAGCAGGCCGCGAAGCTCCTAGCGAATCAGATCTCGGTCATCCCGCTGTTCGCGCCGCCCCAGATCTTCGTCTACAAGAAGGCGCTCAAGGGAGCCTCGGCGTCGAACAACTCCACGAACGAGGGCCCGACCTGGAACATCCAGGACTGGCACTGGGGCTAAGCCGGAGGACCGTTAGTTCCAGCAAAACAACTCGGGATCCGCGCCTGACGCAGAGGTGCGGATCCCGACCTTCGAGCGAGTCAGAGGAGATCGATGCTCACGTACATCACCAGGCGGATCCTGTACAGCATCCCCGTCCTGTTCTTCTCGACCTTCTTCAGCTTCCTATTCGTCTCGTACGCCGGCAACCCGCTCGCTCTCCTGAAGGCGAACCCGCGGATCCCGCACAG
>DATFSG010000187.1:0-14095 GCA_035262765.1 Gaiellaceae bacterium
CTCACCGTGACCCAGATCCTCCGCAAGACCGGCGTGGTCGGGAAGTTCGTCGAGTACTTCGGGCCCGGCGTCGGCTCGCTCGCCCTCGCCGACCGCGCGACGCTCGGGAACATGAGCCCCGAGTACGGCGCGACGTGCGGCTTCTTCCCCGTCGACGAGGTGACCGTCGACTACCTACGCCTCACCGGCCGCAGCGCCGACCGGATCGCGCTCGTCGAGGCGTACTGCAAGGAGAACATGCTCTGGCACGAGCCGGAGGAGCACCCCGAGTACTCGCAGGTCGTGGAGCTCGACCTCGACGACGTGGAGCCCTCGCTCGCAGGCCCGCGGCGCCCGCAGGATCGCGTGCCGCTCGCGAGCGCGAAGGACGCGTTCATCGACTCGCTGGACACTTTCGGCGTCGAGTACACGAACGGCAGCTACGACAAGGAGGTCGCGGACTCGTTCCCCGCGAGCGATCCGCCGACCGGCGACGGCGTGGCCGACTCCGACCCCGTGCCTGTGCACACGGCGACCCTCGAGAAGAAGCAGGTCGCCGTCGAGGGCGAGGACTACGCGCTCGAGCACGGCTCCGTCGTGATCGCCGCGATCACGTCGTGCACGAACACGTCGAACCCGTCGGTGATGATCGCCGCCGGCCTGCTCGCGCAGAAGGCGGTCGAGCGCGGGCTCGAGCGGCGACCGTGGGTCAAGTCCTCCCTCGCTCCGGGCTCGAAGGTCGTGAGCGAGTACTACCGCGCGTCGGGCCTCGACACGTACCTCGACAAGCTCGGCTTCAACACGGTCGGCTACGGCTGCACGACGTGCATCGGGAACTCGGGGCCACTGCCGGAGCCGATCAGCGCCGCCGTCGCGGACGGTGATCTCGTGGTCTGCGCCGTGCTCTCGGGGAATCGCAACTTCGAGGCACGCATCCACGGCGAGGTGAAGGCGAACTACCTCGCGTCGCCGCCGCTCGTCGTCGCCTACGCGCTCGCCGGGCGGATGGACGTCGACCTCGTGAACGAGCCGCTCGGTCAGGGCTCCGACGGCGAGGACGTCTTCCTGCGCGACCTCTGGCCGAGCCGGGAGGAGATCGACGCCGTGATCGGCAAGTCGGTGAAGGGCGAGATGTTCTCCTCCACGTACGCCGACGTCTTCACCGGCGACGACCGGTGGCGCGGGCTCGAGACGCCCGAGGGCGAGCTGTACGAGTGGGACGACGCGTCGACGTACGTTCGCCTGCCACCGTATTTCGAGGGGATGCCGCGCGAGCCGGAGCCCGTGGCCGACGTCGAGGGAGCGCGCTGCCTCGTTCTGCTCGGCGACTCGGTCACGACCGACCACATCTCACCGGCGGGCGCGATCCGGCCCGACTCCCCGGCGGGTCAGTACCTCACGGGGCACGGCGTCGAGCGGCGGGAGTTCAACTCCTACGGCGCGCGCCGCGGCAACCACGAGGTGATGATCCGCGGCACGTTCGCGAACGTCCGGCTCAAGAACCTCCTCGTGCCGGGCAGCGAGGGGACGTGGACCGCGCACCTGCCCGACGGCGAGGAGGGCACGATCTTCGAGGTCGCCGAGCGCTATCGCGACGAGGGCGTGCCCACCATCGTGATCGCCGGCAAGGAGTACGGCTCGGGCTCGTCACGCGACTGGGCCGCGAAGGGGCCGAACCTCCTGGGCGTGCGCGCCGCGATCGCCGACTCGTACGAGCGGATCCACCGCTCGAACCTGCTGATGATGGGGATCGCGCCGCTCCAGTTCCTGCCGGGCGAGAGTGCCGAGTCGCTCGGGCTGACCGGCCGCGAGGAGTTCTCGATCACCGGGCTGGAGGGCGGCGACGCGGACGAGGTCACCGTGCGGGCGGACGACAAGGAGTTCCGTGCCCGCCTCCGGCTCGACACGCCCCGCGAGCGGGAGTACTTCCGCCACGGCGGCATCCTCCAGTACGTCCTGCGACGGCTACTCGCGGACTAGCTGTCGACTCGACGCCGCGCGTTACCGCCGCGCGTGACGCTTGCCCTTGCTGACGACGAGATCGACCCTCCTACCCCAGTAAAGGACCTTCCCACGCCCCGGCCTCTCGGAGATCACGTGGCCTTTCCCGACACGCCTGCTGAACGCTCTGCCGATCTTGCCGACCCTGAGGCGGCGGCGCTGCAGGGCCTTCTTTGCCACGGCAAGTCGCTCGCCCCGTAAGTCGGGCACGCGGCTGAACAGGGGTGGCGGCGGGCTGTAGAAGACGTCAATGTGAATGGTGTCTGAGCTGCCCACGTGAGTGGCGTCGCCGTCGTAGGTGGCGGTGACCGCTTGCGGGCCTTGGACGTCCCATCCCGGGTAGGTGAACTGACAGGAACCTTGCGCGAGCGTGCATGTGGGAGGGCCGGTGGACCCACCGCCGGTGAGCATGGAGAACTCGACGATCCCGGTCGGAGCGGTCGCGGTCCCCGTGTCGGTGTCCGCGATGGTCGCAGTGCAGGTGTCCGGCTGTTCTGGCGCTACGACCGCCTGCTCGCAGCTGACCGAAGTAGAGGTCGAGCGGAGCGGAGCGTCGGCCGAGGCGCTTCCCAGGCTCAGCATCGCCGCCGTTCCGGCGACGACCGCCAGAGCGACTACTGCGCGGAGGCTACCCACAGCCGCTAATGAACTCGAGCCACGGACCGACGCCTCCGAAGGAAAACCCCGTGAAGCCGCAGGGACCCGATCCGTCTTGTCGGAAGCCCGTGGGGTGCCACTCGAATGACGGAGCTGACTGCTTGGAGGAGTTGGTGGCCGTCACGGTTGATGCGGCAACGGGCACCGCTTTGTCTCGGGTCACGACGAACTCCCACGCGATCGCCTCGTAGGGCGGATCGGCCGTCAGCCCGGTGGGATAGTGGCCGCCCCAGAGAAGCTCGTACGGCTGGAAGATCTGCACGCCCGTCAGGCTTGGCGGGACGAGCACCAGGACTTGCGCGACCCAGAACCTCCCCTCGGAGCTGAGAGAGACCGAGCACTGGGCGTGCATGGGCAGAGCGGTTCCGCTCGGCGGGTCGATCTGGCCGGAGACCGGGAATCCGGGCGTCTGGGGGCGGCACTGATCGAGCAGGTGCCCCGAGGCGGCCACGACCTCGTCCACCGCAGCGCTCTGGCTCGACGGCGTCCCCGGCGCGGTCACGCGTACGTGCAGGACGGGCAGCGCCTTGCCCAGGCACTCGGGCGTGATCTGCAGCGGGCCGTACCACCGCACGGGAATGTTCACCTGCCACCTGAGCGGTTTCGCTCCCGGGCTGAGCTTGCCGGGAGTCGGCGGCGGAATCGAGAACAACTGGCCCAGGTACGCGCTCGAGTCGTACGTGGTGCCGTCGGCCGCTTTCACGACGGCCTGCGCGTTGGTCACCCAGGACTGGTACCTGACCGTGTGCCTGGAGACATTCCGCAGAACCAACTTGATGCTCGCGTCCTGGCCGGCCTGCACCACGCCGTTGATGCTGGCGGTGCAGCGAACGCGCCCGCCGAGAAGGAGCCTGCTCGAGCTCGAGATCCTCGCGGGCCTAGCCTCTTTGAGGAGATGGGCCGCGCTCGCCCGGCTGCTGCCGACCCACGCAGACAGCGCCAGCGTCGTCGCGACGAGCAAGCCAACGCCTGCCGACCGCTTCATGCGGCCAAACATACGCGGCTGCAGGGGCTTTTTCCCTAGCCGTCGGGGCGGCCCCGGCCTGGACTGCCGACCGGCAGCCGCCTAACCGTTCAGATTCAGGCCCGAGAAGTCGAGCGCGCCCTTTGGAGCCGTCAGCGTGACCGCCTCGTTCCACTTGTCGAACGTGATCGCGCCGGTCTCCGACCCACCACCCGGGACGAGGCCTGCGGGATACGGCGTCCCCGTCGCCGCGACGTAGAGCGTGCCGCCCTGCGTGGTGTCGTCGATCGCCACGACGCTCTGGCCCTTGAAGGTCGTCTCGCCCTTGTTCGCAAGTTTCCCGTGGTTCTTCAGGAGCCCGAAGAACGACTGCGGGCTCGCGATCTTGGTGAGTGGCCCGAGCTGCTTGTTGTTCGGCGAGAACTTGAGCCACTTGTTCTCGAGTAGCTGGGCAACCGCGGGCGGCCCGCCGTACTTCTTCCAGAAGGCGGGGCCGGCCTTGATGTAGGCGGTGTGGCCGAGCAGGATGAGGTCGAAGCTCGCCCCGTTGAGCGAGATCGAGCCCGACGCACCCTTGCCCTTCGCGAGGGTGAGATCCAGGCTGATCGACTTTCCGGAGTCGGTGCCCGAGCCGGAGACGTGGACCGAGCTCGCCGAGTCCGCGGCCTTCGATGCGGCCGCGACGACCGCAGTTGCCGGCTTCGACGCCAGATCGGACGACTGGGTGGTGGCACTGGTGCCGCCGCCGCCACTGCCGCCGCAACCGGCGACGAAGAGAACTGCGACCAGCACCGTGCTGACGAAGAGCCCGCGCATACCGCGATGCTCTCACTCGGGACCGCGGCTGTCCAGCTAGAGAGGAGCGCTCTCGACTTTCTCCGCCAGCAGCTGCGCCGTGGCGCGCTCGAACTGCTCGAGGGCGTGCTTCTCCTGCTCGAGCACCTCGCGCAACAGGATCGCGATCGCCCGCTCGTCCAGCGTCTCGGCGAGACTCGTGAGCGACTGGTACGCGGCCACCTCCAGGAGCTCGGTCATCGACGCCGCGTGCGCGTGCGCGACGTCGCGCAGCACCAGCTCGTCCTCCGGCAGCTGCTGCACGAGCCGCTCATGCTCCTCCGCGAGCCCCTGGAACGCCGCGCTCTCCTCCGGCTCCGCCGGGACCTCGCTCTCGTCGAGGATCGTGCGGAGGCAGGTCACGTGGCGCCCCGTCTCGACCAGGTGGCGCCGGAAAGCCGACCGCAGGTAGGTGGCGTGTGTCTGCTCGAGAAGCTCGGGCAGCACCTCCTCCGACTGCTGCAGCTCGACCCAGAGCATCTGGCGCAGCCGCACCGCAAAGAGCTCGCGCGGGTTGGTCAGCAGCTCGGACACGAGCGCGTCATTCCCGCGCGCGCGGGCCGTACACTCGACGCACCGGGGTGTCGCGCGCGGCGCGGCTGAGATCACACCCGTCGAACCTGATCCGGGTCATGCCGGCGAAGGGAGGAGCGATCAGCGAGAGAGCACCATCGTGGGGCATCACGCCGGTTCCGGAGCGGCTGCGGACGCTCGGCGGCCTCGAGAACGGGATGTTGTGGTCGAGCCTCGGGCTCAGCCTGCTCGTCCTCGTCGCCGGCACCCTCCTCGTCCCGGGCCTCTCGTTGCCCGCGGCGCTGCTCGCAATCCTCGTCGGCGGGATCTTCGGCAACGCGCTGCTCGGATGCGCCTCGGCGATCGGCGCGGAGGCCGGCGTGCCCGCGATGGTGCTGCTGCGCGCGCCGCTCGGCCGCGCGGGCTCGTATCTCCCGACCGGCCTCAACATCCTCCAGAACCTCGGCTGGACGATCTTCGAGGTACTCGTCATCGCCACCGCGGCGCAGGCGCTCGTGCATGGGCCGCTCTGGGTCTGGAAGCTCGCGGCTGCGGCGGCGGCGTCGGTCCTCGCGCTGCTGGGGCCGATCGGGTTCGTGCGCGTGTGGGTGAAGCGCGTCGCACTCTGGGTCGTCCTCGCCTCGCTCGCGTATTTGACCTGGTGGACGCTCCACGATGCGCACCTCTCGAAGCTCTGGTCACAGCCCGGCGAGGGCGGGCTCAGCTTCTGGCAAGGAGTCGACCTCGTCGTCGCGATGCCGGTCTCGTGGCTCCCGCTCGCGGCCGACTACACGCGCTTCTCGCGCAGCAGCCGAGGCGCGTTCTGGGGCTCGGCGGTCGGCTACTTCATCCCGAACGTCTGGCTCTTCGCGCTCGGCGCGATTCTGCTGCTCTCGCGCGGGCTCTCGGACGCTCCTTCCGTGATCAGCGCGATCGCGACCGGCGGCTTCGCGGCCGCGCTCGCGCTCGTCGCGCTCGGCATCGACGAGACGAAGGAGCCGTTCGCGAACATCTACTCCGCCGCCGTCTCGCTGCAGAACCTCGTGCCGCGCGCGCCGCAGCGGCTGCTCATCCTCGCGGTCGCGATCGTGGCGACCGCCGGCACGTTCGTGATCGACCTCGTCAACTACCAGAGCTTCCTCTTCCTGCTCGGCTCGTTCTTCGTACCGCTCTTCGGCGTGCTGCTCGCGCAGTGGCTCGCCGGCGAGCGCGACCCCTTCGCCGCTCCGGAGTTTCGTCCGGGACAGATCGTGGCGTGGCTCGCCGGATTCTGCCTCTACCAGTGGCTCGCGCCGGTCGGGCCGAGCTCGTGGGTCCACCTCGTCGACCACACCCATCCCGGCCAGGGAGCGATCGGCGGCTCGCTGCCGAGCTTCGCTCTCGCCTTCGTGCTGTCGCTCGGGCTTACGCTTGCGAGTCGTGCGAGCGCTCGCCGTGATCGGCCCTCTGTCGCGTGACGTCGTCGGCGGCCGACCCGACCGCATCGGCGGCGGGCCGTGGTACGCGGCCCGGGCGCTGCGCGCGATGCAGCAGGAGGCGATCGTGGTCGCGAAGTGCGGCGAGCCCGACCGGCGGTCATACCTGCGGAGCCTCGCGTCGGTGGGGCTTCCCATCTCACTCGCGGCAGCCGGCGAGACCACGGCCTTCGCGTTCCACTACGACGCCGACGGGAACCGCGAGATGCGGGTGGAGGCGATCGGCGAGCCGTGGAGCGAGGGCGACGAGCCGGAGCGCGTGCTTCGCCGCGTCGAGTGGGTGCACGTGGCGCCGCTGCTGCGCGACGACTTCGGGCCCGACGCGCTCGAGCGGATCGCGCACCGGCGGCGCCTGCTGCTGGACGCACACGGTCTCGTCCGTCTGCGCCAGGTCGGCCCGCTCGCGCTCGACGGCGACTTCGACCGGACGCTCCTGCGGCACGTCTCGATCCTCAAGCTCTCGGACGAGGAGGCGCAGGCGATCGTCGGCGACGGCGAGCTCGAGGAGCTGCGCCAGCTCGGCGTGCCGGAGATCGTCGTGACGTTCGGCGCGGGCGGTTCGCTCGTCCTCACGCGCGACGCCGCCGTGCGGGTCACCGCGCGGCCGGCTCGGGGCGATCCGACCGGAGCCGGCGACGCGTTCTCGGTCGCCTACCTGAGCGCGCGCGCAGGCGGGCACCGGCCGATCTCGGCGGCACGGCGCGCGAGCGCGCTCGTCACGGCGCTGCTCACGGTGGCCGCGCGATGATCGCCGCAGTCGGCACGGTGGCGGGCATCTTCCTCGTCGACGTCGAGGCCGAGGATCTGCTCGGGGAAGGCACCGAGGTGCCGGTCGCCGAGCGGCCCGAGGTGTCGCTGCCGCGCGTCGTCGCCGCGGCGCAATCCGGCTCGACCGTGGTCGCGGTCGTCGAGCGGAGGCCGCCGTTGATGCTCTCGAACGACGGCGGAGCGACGTGGCGCGAGGCGGGCGGCGGGCTGCCGCCCGGCTTCGCGGTGGCCATCGCCGGCGACGATCCCGATCGAATGGTCTACGCCGCGCGCAACCGGCTCTACGTCTCGGCCAACGGCGGCGTCTTCTGGCGCTCGCTGCCGTTCGAGCTGCCGGACATCGACGCGGTCGCCTGGATCGACTGAACGAACGCCTCGACCTCGGCGTCGGAACGCAGCCGATGCACCTCCAACTGCGGATGCCGCGCCAGGTGCTCGGGCAGGCGGCGCCGGTTCTCGAAGACACGCTTGAACGCGGGCCACATGAGCCAGCGGATCTGGTTGAGCCAGTCGTCCTCGACGTTCCCGTTCCAGAGCTCGACCTTGTCCCGCTTCCGCACCCAGCTCCGCCGCACAAGCCGCCACATGACGAGCCACGCCGGCAGGTCGAGCCACGCAACCGTCTCCGCTCGCTCGAGGACGAGGTCGCCGATGATCGTGTGGTAGGTGCCGTCGCAGACCCAGTCGTCGCCCTCGGTCGCGGCCGAGACCCGGCGGAGCAGCTCCTCCGCGCCGCAGCTCTCCCAGTTCGGGCAGTGCCACAGCGCATCGATCTCGACATGGCGGGCGTCCAGCAGCTCCGCGACCCGCGCGGAGAGACGCGTCTTGCCGCTGCCGCTCGGGCCGATGACGACGAGGCGGGTCACAGGCGGAACTCACCGCGCGCGACGATGACGGCCGAACCGCCGACCTCGACCTCCTCCGGCGAGCGGGCGACGGCGTAGAGCGTCGACGGCCTTCCGAGCTCCACGCCCTGGCGGATCTCGATCTCGTCGCCGAAGCCGATCCGGCCATGCCGGGCGAGGTGGAGCGCGAGCGGACCTGCGGCCGAGCCGGTCGCGGGATCCTCGAGGACTCCGTGGGCGGGGACGAAGACACGCGCCTTCCAACGTTCGCCGTCGGGCGCGAAGCAGACCGTCCCCCACGGGCTGAGGTCGAGCAGTGCGTCGCTGTTGGGGCGAAGCGCCGCTACAGCGTCCGGGGAGTCGAGCTCGATGTAGACGTGTCCCGGCCCCTGCCGATAAAGCTCGATCGGCAGGCCGCTCGCCTCCACCCCGAGCAGAGCTAGTAACGCGTGGGCCTGCCCGTACGCCTCGGCCTCGACCGGCGGCTGCCGCATCCAGCCGAAGACGATCCGCGACCCGTCACGCTCGAGCCGGACCGGCACGACCCCGGCGCCGGTCTCGAGCCAAAGCTCGTCGAGCTGGAGCGGTCCGCCGAGTACGAACGCCGTGCCGAGCACCGGATGCCCCGCGAACGGCAGCTCGAGCGCCGGCGTGAAGATCCGCATCCGCGCGTGCCCGTCGCCCGCGGCCGGGTAGACGAAGACGGTCTCGGAGAAGTTGATCTCGCGCGCGAGCTGCTGCAGCTGCTCCTCGGGGATCTCGCGCGCGTCGGTGAGAACGGCTAGCTGGTTCCCGGCAAACGGGACGTCCGTGAAGACGTCCGCAATGACGAAGCGGAAGTTCGGCACGAGTGTCCTCTTACCACAGGCCTGGCTCTACGGCGGCCAATCAGGTGGCACGATCGTCCGGCCTCGCTTGTCGAGCGGCATGCGGCTGCGAGCGAGGCAGGAGGCAACGACCGCGCCATTGGCTCGTACCTGGATCGCCATCAAGCCCGGCGTGGAGGAATCCTCATACGGCCCGACGCCTCGCTGGACGGGGACGCCCATCGCCAGCAGTGGCCCTCGGTAGCTGTGGTGAACACGGCAGGTGACGCGGTCGCCCGGCCGGAGCACCCCGGGCGCGAACGTACGGGTCTGGTTCAGCCCGACGAAGCGGCGTCGTAGCGGTTGGAGATGAAGGGGCTGCCCGTGCGCTCCGGCGAGGCCGAGCTTGCCGATCAGCGCGATCTGGGTCGACCACGGGGCTTCGCCGCTGAAGTGGACGGGCTTCCCGTTCAGGCGACCGGTGATCGTGATGTACCAGATAGGAGGTGGGAAACCGGTGGTCGGGGTCGAGTTCAAGGAGGTCTTCGGATCCGTCACGAGGCTGGGCTGCGCAGCGATCGCCGCGCAGGCTTTGGCGGGCTCCGCCACGTTGCCGCCGGCAGGATCGCACCTGAGGTGGAAGAGCGCGCGTCCGCCCTTTGGGCCGAGAGCGCCGCTGTCTTGGACCACTGCGAGCACGGTCAGCCTCGCAGGCACCGGCGTTATCGCCACCGGACCGCGCAACTCGGTTGCGAGCACCGCGGCTGCGGCGACCGCCACGACGGCGGCGAGAAGAACGAGCGTCCGCCGCTGCCTCGCGCGTCGCTTCGCCTCCGCGATCAGCGGATCGAGCGCAAAGCGCAGGCGGAGAGCACTTGTCGTCATAGCACCATTATCGCTAGCACCACCGTACACGATGAAGATACGACACCGAGCCTCGAAACGTCACGTCCCGTCTACCCTTGGTCGCCGATGCCTGCGATCGAGGTCAGCGGCCTGCGCAAGGCCTACGGGAGCCTCGAGGCGGTTCGGGGAGTCGACTTCTCGATCGAGGAAGGCGAGGTCTTCGGGCTGCTCGGCCCTAACGGCGCCGGCAAGACGACGACCGTCGAGATCCTCGAGGGCTACCGCGAGCGCGACGCGGGCGACGTGCGCGTGCTCGGCCACGATCCCAAGCGGCCGGGGCCGGACTTTCGCGAGCGGATCGGCGTCGTTCTCCAGCAGTCGGAGATGTGGCCCAACCTCACCGTCCGCGAGACGCACGCGATCTTCGCCGGCTACTACCGGGCGCCGCGCGACGTGGACGAGGTGGTCGCGCTCGTCGGGCTCCAGGAGAAGGCGAACGCGCGGATCAAGTCGCTCTCGGGCGGCCAGAAACGGCGGCTCGACCTCGGCCTCGCCCTCGTCGGCGATCCCGACCTCGTCTTCCTCGACGAGCCGACGACCGGCTTCGACCCGCAGGCGCGCCGGGCCGCGTGGGAGATGATCCGCTCGCTGCGGTCGCTCGGCAAAACCGTCCTGCTCACGACCCATTACCTCGACGAGGCCGAGCAGCTCGCCGACCGAGTCGCGGTGATGCGAGCGGGACAGATCGTCCGCATCGGGACCCCGTCCGAGCTGACGACGACCGAGCTCCAGACGGAGATTCGCTACCGCGAGAACGGCGAGGAGGTGCTCGTGCAAACGGGCGAACCGACGCGCGTGCTCGCCGAGCTGACCGCCGCGGCCGTGGCGCGCGGCGAGGAGCTCGAGGGCCTGCAGGTGCGACGACCGACGCTCGAGGAGGTCTACCTCTCGCTCACCGCTGAGGAAGACGGGGTCGAGGCATGAGCGCCGAGGCGATCCGCATCGGAGCGCGCCGCCCTGCGCGCCGGCTCTTCTTCCATCAACTCCGCTCCGAGCAGCTCGTCTTCTGGCGGAGCCGCGAGGCCGCCTTCTTCATCTTCCTGTTTCCGCTGCTGCTCTTCGTGCTGCTCGGCTCGGTCTACCGGGGAAGGATCTACGGCGTGCCTGCCCCCCAGTTCCTGCTGGCCGGGCTCATCGGCTACGGGTGCGCGAACACCGCCTTCGCCGGGCTCGCGATCCAGCTCGTGCTGCGCCGAGAGAACGGGATCCTCAAGCGCCTGCGCTCGACACCGCTGCCCCCGGCGACCTACGTCGGCTCGCTGCTCGTCTCGACGCTGATCGTCTTCTCACTGCAGACGGTCGCTCTGTTCCTGCTCGGGAAAGCGCTTCACGACACGCCGTTCCCTTCTGACATCGCCTCGTTCATCGCCACGATCGTGATCGGCGCCGCCGTCTTCGCGGCGCTCGGCACCGCGACCGCGTCGGTCATCCGCTCAGCGGAAGGCTCCTCCGCTGTCGTCAACTTCATCCTGCTGCCGATGGCCTTCCTGAGCGGGTCGTTCGGGCCGACCCTCCACTATCCGGCGTTCCTGCGCGCCATCGGCGACGTGCTCCCGCTCAAGTACTTCATCGACCTCGTCAAGGCTGTCTACCTCCACGGGCACGGCATCTGGACGCGGCCGCAGGACCTCGCCGTGCTCGCCGCCTGGGGCATCGGCGGCGTCATCTTCACGAAGTTCAAGTTCGGCTGGGAGCCGCGCGAGAGGTAGCGCGTTAAGGAGTTCGCCCGACCGGATAGGAGTTGGGCATGAACCCTCGCATCGCCGAGCCGGCCATTTCGCTGCTCGTGCGCAAGCACAAGAAGCCCTGCCTCGAGATCCGCGTCAACTTCGGCCTCTTCGTCGGGAGGCACGCGACGCCCGCCGAGATCGACGAATTGGCGTTGGCTCTCAGAGAGTTCGCTCCCTCCTTCGCGATCCTCTCGGAGGAGCGGCACGAGTTTGGGGACGCCGTGGAGGCTTCGGTGCATCAGGTCGTCGTGGAGGTGCCGCAAGAGCTGGCCGGCGAGGAGCCGGAGCTCCTCGCCGAGCAGATCGTCCTCACGACGAACGGCTGGGCGCTCAAGTGCGTGGCCGTCCGCCAGGGGCCGGATGTATAGCTAGCCGCCCGCGGAGTACGTCACCGTCACGGACGCCTGGATCTTCTGCGTCCCGGCCTCGATCGGCGGAGCGACCCTCGACGGCGTGGCCGTCGCCTCTGCGAAAACGACCGGCGTCGATGCGCCGCCCTCGTGCACCTTTAGCGCCGTGCCCAGCGTAAGGCCGGTCGCGCTGGCGATCGCCTGCGCCTTCTGCTTCGCGTCGCTGAGCGCCTTGTCCAGCGCCTTGTTGTAGAGGGCGGTCTGGTCGGCAGTGTCGAGGTTCGGGCCGTCGACGTTGTTCGCGCCGGCGCCGACCGCCGCGTCCACGAGCTGCCCCGACTTGCCGACCGCGGCGGTCACGTTCACGGAGTTCGACGCCTGGTAGCCGGTGATCCTCTGGCCGTTGCTCGAGGTCTGCGGCCAGAGCGAGACCTGGGTCGTCTGGATGTCGGCTGCCGCGATGCCCGCCTTCTTCAGGGCGTCGATGATCGAGCGGGCCTGGGCCGAGTTGCGGCTCAGCGCCTGCGCCGCGGTCGCGCCGTTCGTCGTCACACCGAAGTCGAACGAGGCCTGGTTGGGAGTCGAGTCGACCGTGCCGCTGCCGGTCACGGTGATCGTCGAGCCGGTGGATGGAGTTGCGGAGCGGCCGAGGTGCGGCTGTGCCACGCCGGCGATCGCGGCCGCGACGAGCAGCACGCCGGAGATGAGGAGGATCGTGCGGAATCTGTTCATGCCCTAGGTACGGCACCGCCCTCCCCAAAGTCACCCGCTCGGCGCGGCTACCTGCAATGCGCGAGTACCGAGCCGTCGGCGCGCGTCGTGATGCGTAGCGTCGCGCCGCCGCTCGGCACGTAGGCGTTTCGCGCAGACGCGGTAGCCACGACCGACTGGCCGCGCCCCGGCACGAGGACGCTGGCCCGAACACCGTGACTCGCGCAGAAGATCCGGTCGCCGCTGTCGACCGTTCCCGACCCGAACACGTGGCTCTGTCCGCCTGTCAGATGATGGAACGCCGGCACCCGCGAGAGCGCAGATCGGCAGCCTCTGTTCGGCGGGATGATGTCCTGCACCTTCGGGAGACGAATCTGAGCTGTCGCCGTCTTCCAGAGAAAGCTGTAGCGAACCGGGAAATCGCTCAGATGGATGCCCGCCAGCTGGGATGGCCAGCCGTTGCAGTTGCCATAGAACCCGGCCAGCATGACGCTCCGTACCTGGCCGGGCTCGAGGTCGAACGGCTGGAACGGCTCGTAGCCTCCTCCGGGCCGCTTGAACATCACGCAGTGTCCGTGTCCCGAAGACCCTCGTAGGAACTGCGGACACGGCTGAGGCCCGCCGGTGCTCCGCGACATCATCACCCGGGCGGAGATGGGCGCTCCTGCAAACGGCCCCGACGAATCCGGCACCCCGAGCACCCGCACAGTGAACCGGCCGTTGTTCTCGACGTCGACCCCGACCCTGAAAGGCCGCCCCCTGCCGGGCGCGACGAACACGTGGCCCCCCGCGGATGCTGTCTCACGGAACGCGAGCGGTTGGTAGGTCTGGACCCACGCACCCGCGCCGATCGCGAGCACCAGCGTAATGAGCGCGACGAGCGCCAGGATGACGTTGCGCGGACGGCGGGCTCGCAGCCAGGCGGTCGCCCCGCCTCGGTGCTCGAGACCCGCGGTCGCGCGTAGGTCGGCGGCGTACTTCTGCGGGCTGCCCAGCCGCGCTTCGAGATCCGTGTCGGGCGGCAGCTCGGACAGGTGGCCGCGGAGTTCGGTGACGAGCTCGCGCCGCGTGCCCCACGGGAGATCGCGAAGCTCGGACTCGACGCGGCGCAGATACTCCTCGGTGGTCACGCGTCCACGAGCTCCTTGAACGCGGCGCTGATGCGTTGCCAGCTGTCCGTGCCGACTTGCAGCTGCTCGGTTCCACCGTCCGTGATCGCGTAGTACTTCCGCGCGGGCCCACCGTTGGAAGCGGCAAGCCGGGAGGTGAGGCGCCCCGCTTGCTCCAGGCGGCGCAGTGTCCCGTACACCGACGCGTCGCCGATGCCATCGAATCCGGCGTCCTCGAGCGTCGAGAGAATCTCGTACCCGTACGTCTCGCCGCGCGCAATCACCGCCAGGACGGCCAGCTCGAGCACCCCTTTGAGAAGTTGCGCTTGTTCCACACTACTGTGTTTTGCACAGTAGCACCGATTGGAGAATAGCGCCAGGTGCGTGACAGGAGTCGCGTCGGCGACGCCGCAGGGGCGAGCGAGGGAGGACAGTCATGTCGAGACT
>DATFSG010000188.1:0-3165 GCA_035262765.1 Gaiellaceae bacterium
CGCCGTGCAGCTCGCCGAGTCGCTCGCGCACGCCCACCTCACGGAAACCGCATGCCTTATGGAGCCGGAGCGACGGGTCATTCTCCGGGAACACGCCCGCGTTCAACGTCCAGAAACCGGCCTGCTCCGAGCGCTCGACGATCGCCTCGAGCAGCACCCGTCCGACGCCGGCGCCGCGCGCCGCCTCCGCCACGTAGACGCTCACATCCCCGACACCCTGGTAGCAGCAGCGATCCGAGACCGGCGAAACCGCGGCCCACCCGACAACCGCACAGTCCCGCTCGGCGACGAGCCGCGGCTCCGAATGCGCTGCGTCCCATCGCTCCCACGAAGGCGTCTCGGTCTCGAAGGTCGCGTTCCCATCGCGGATGCCTTCCTCATAGATCGCGCGCACCGTGGGCCAGTCCTCCGGCCGCAGTGCGCGGATGCTCACCGTGCGTGACTCGGCGTCCACACCGCGGCGATGATGCCGAGGCCAACGAGTACCGACCCGCCGACCCAGCGCTGAACCCGCGTGATCCCGGTCGAGCCGCGCAGGCGGTCGGCGACAGTCCCGGCAGCGAGCGCCCACATGCTGTCGCTGAGGAAGCCGAGCAGCGCGAAGGTGAGACCGAGGGCGAGCACCTGCAGCCAGGCATCCTGCGCGTTCGGGTCGACGAACTGCGGCAGGAAAGCGAAGACGAAGACGATGGTCTTCGGGTTCGTGAGGTTGACGAACACGCCCTGCGCGTACGCGCGCCGCCGAGTCCGCGGCACCGCCTCCTCGTCCTCCGGCTCGCCGCCTCGACCGAGCAGGCGCCGCACGCCGAGCACGAACAGATACGCGGCTCCGACGTACTTCACCGCGTCGAACGCGGCCGACGACGCCAGGATCAGCGAGGAGAGACCGACCGCTGCCAGCGCGACGTACGCAACCGTGCCGGTCGTGATGCCGGCGACCGAGGCGATGCCGCCGCCGCGGCCCATCTCGATGCTGCGCGTGACGACGTACAGGACGGCCGGGCCTGGGATCAGCAGCAACACGATCGCGGTCGCCAGGAAGACCGAGTACGTCGAGAGCGAAGGCATGGCGTCACGCTACACGTCACAAAGGCCGTGCTCAGGCGCGACATTTGACGCCGGGGACCCGAGCACCTAACCTGCTGACCGCCATGTTGCTCGCGAACGTGATGGATCGGACCCGGGGTGTCGCCGCTGTGCGGCTCGCCGGCCCGCGCGGCGACCTTTAGGTCCGCGCGCCGCCTCACCGGCGGCTTCCGTCCTCCGTTCACCCTTTTCGAAGGAGCAGCATGTCTTTCCACGCAACATCCACAATCGATCTGGCCTCACGTCTAGACCGCGAGACGCCCGCCGTCGAGGTGCGCGACCTGCGGAAGACGTTCAAGCGCCGCGACCGCAAGACGAGCGGCCGCTTCGCGCGCAAGCGTCCGTGGCCGGCGCTCGACGACGTCACCTTCACGATCGCCCGTGGCGAGTGCGTCGCCATCCTCGGCCAGAACGGCTCGGGGAAGTCGACGCTCGTCCGCCTGCTCTCGACGCTGCTGATCAGCGATGGCGGCGAGGCGCGGGTCTTCGGCAACGACGTGGACCGTGAGGCGTCGACGATTCGCCGGCTCGTCAACCGCGTCTCGGTCGAGGCGAGCTTCTTCAAGAAGATGTCCGCGTCCGAGAACCTGTCGTACGCGGCGCGCTTCTACGGGATGACGCCGAATCAGACGCGCACGGGAGTCCCCGAGATCCTGACCAAGGTCGGCTTCCCGGCCGAGCGGCGCGGCGAGGCGATGGAGAACCTGTCGCGCGGAATGCAGCAGAAGGTCGCTCTCGCGCGGGCGCTCCTGACCTCGCCTGTCCTGCTGCTGCTCGACGAGCCGACGACCGGCCTCGACCCGCGCTCGAAGCTCGAGGTGCAGGAGTTCATCCGCGACGTCCGCAAGGAGCACGACGCCACGATCCTCCTCTGCACGCACGACATGGCCGAGGCGGAGGCACTCGCGGACCGGGTCGGCATCCTCGACCGCGGCAAGTTGCTCTTCCTGGAGCCGGTCTCCGACGTGAAGAAGCGCTTCGGCGTCGAGACGCTCGAGGAGGCGTTCTTCGCCGCCACCGGACGCGAGTTCGTGGCGGAGGAGGGCGACGAGAGTGACGACGACGAGTACAGGGAGGTGTTCGGATGAGCGAGTTCGCTCTGGAAACGAGAAACCAGCTCGTCGGCCTGTTCGGGATCGTCGAGCGAAACATGTACCTGACCAAGCGCTACTTCCTCTGGGACATCGCGTTCATGGTCTGGACGATCGCGAACACGCTCACGATCGTGTTCATCGCGCGCTCGGCGAACCTGTCGCCGGCGGACGAGAACACGTTCGCGATGGCGCTGCTTGTCGGCGCGACGATCTGGGCGTTCCTCGGGATCATCTTCGAGTTCATGACCGAGACGGTCGCCTGGGAGCGCTGGGAAGGGACGATCGAGTACACGTTCATGGCGCCGTTGTCGCGGTTCGTGCATCTGTTCGGACAGGGCGCGTACGCCGTGCTCTACGGGCTGATCCGGGCGGCGATCCTCTTCTTCGTCGTCGCCGCGTTCATCGGGGTCCACGCACCGCAGGCGAACTACGGGGCGGCGCTCGCGCTGCTCGCGATCGCGTCGGTGTCGTTCATCGGAGTCGGGATCATGACCTCGGTCCTGCCGCTGATCTCGCCGGAGAAGGGCGCGCAGCTCGGGTTCGTCTGCCAGGGCGTGATGCTCGTGGTCTCGGGCGTCTACTACTCGGTGAGCGTCATGCCGGAGTGGATGCAGTGGATCTCGAAGATCTCACCGGCGACCTACGCGCTGCGCGGCTGCCGCAACTCGATCATCCACGGCGCCGGTCTGGCCTGGGGCGACGTCTGGCCGCTGCTGATCATCGCCGTGCTGGCGACGCCGATCGGCCTAGCGATCTTCCGCGTCGGCGAGCGGCACGCGAAGAAGCACGGGAAGCTGAAGCGGGCGGGATGACCGACTACTTCGCAGGCGACGTCGCCGAGCGCTACGACAAGTCGACGGCCGGCATGCCGGTCGAGCCGGTCGTCGACTTCCTCCTCCCGTTCGCGAGCGGCGGGGCGCTGGAATTCGCGATCGGAACGGGTCGGATTGCTGTGCCGCTCGCCGAGCGGGGTGTCCCCGTGGCG
>DATFSG010000189.1:0-2208 GCA_035262765.1 Gaiellaceae bacterium
CTGCCCGCGACCGGTCCGTACATGATCGAGCTCCACCGGAAGGGCCGCCCGTTGACGCTCGTGCGCAATCCGTACTTCCGGCAGTGGTCTGCGGACGCTCAACCCTCCGGCTACCCGGACCGGATCACATTCTCGAAGGGCGCCGACCCGCAATCGGCGGTCCACCTCGTCCATGCCGGCAAGGCCGACATCGCGCCGGACCTGCTGGCGCTCTCGAAGGCGCAGCTCGCACAGCTCAGGGCGCGCTACCCGAGCCAGCTGCGGCTGAGTCCCTCCCCGAGCACCGACTGGCTGTTCCTCAACACGAAAGTGCCGCCGTTCGACGATGTGCGGGTTCGGCGAGCCGTCAACGACGCCTTCGACCGGCACGCGTACCACGCCTTGCAGGGGCTCGGCTATGCGCCGACCTGTCAAATCCTCCCTCCCGACTACCCGAGCTATCGCAAGACGTGCCTGTACGGCTCAGGCGGTCCGGCGGCAGTCGCGGCAGCTCGCCGCGCGGTGCAGCAGGCAGGACTGAGCGGCGCGAGGGTCACTGTCTGGTGGCCCTCACTCGGGCAGGCGCAGGGCCGCTTCATGGTCCGCCTCCTCAACTCGATCGGCCTGCGAGCGCACCTGAGGGTGGTCTCGGTCGCAGCCGGCGTCGGTACGTACTTCCAGCGCATCGGCGATCCGCGTGCGCACGCTCAGATCGGCTACTACGGCTGGGTTTCGGACTATCCCTCCGACACCGGGTTCCTGCCTCCCGTCTTCTCCTGCGGCACCCAGAACGTGAGCCACTTCTGCAGTCCCGCTGTCAATCGCCTCTTTGCGAAGGCAGAGGTCGTCCAGGCAGAGAACCCGGCGGCCGCGCCGGCGCTCTGGCAGCAGGCCGAGCGCGCGGTTCTCCTCCAGGCGCCGATCGTGCCGACCGACAACCCGAAGGACGTCTCCTTCGTTGGCAAGGGCGTCGGCAACTTCCAGTTCCACCCCGAGTGGAACGTGCTGCTCGACCAGCTCTGGCTCAAGTAGCCGTCAGTGCCGGAAGTGGCGCCGGCCGGTGAAGAGCATGGCCGCGCCGGCGTCGGCGATGGCGGCGATCACGTCCTCGTCCCGCCGGGAGCCGCCTGGCTGGACGATCGAGGTCGTGCCGGCGTCGAGCGCGATCTGCGGGCCGTCGGCGAAGGGGAAGAACGCGTCGGAGGCGAGCGCCGAGCCCGTCGGGTCGTGCCCGAGCTCGGCTGCCTTCTCGACCGCGATCCGCACCGAATCGACCCGGCTCATCTGGCCGGCGCCGATGCCGATCGTCTGCAGGTCCTTCACGAGCACGATCGCGTTCGAGGCGACGTGCTTACAGACGCGCCACGCGAAGACGAGGTCGCCCCACTGCGGCTCGCTCAGCTCGCCGGTCACGAGCTGCCACCCGTCGCGCTCCTCGATCTCGGCGTCGGAGTCCTGGACGAGCAGCCCGCCGAGCACGCGTTTGTAGCTGCGCTCGCCCGGCTCCCCGGCGCGCCGCTCGCCGTCGAGCAAGATGCGCGTGTTCTTCTTCCGCCGCAGCGCGTTGAGCGCGTCCTCGGTGTAGCCCGGCGCGAACAGCACCTCGACGAACTGCTCTGCGAGCTTCTCCCCGAGTGGCTCCCCGACCTCCCGGTTGAGGACGACGACGCCGCCATAGGCCGAGGTCGGGTCGGAGGCGAGTGCCTTGTCGTACGCCTCCTCGAGGGTCGCGCCGACCGCGACGCCGCACGGGTTCGCATGCTTGACGATCACGCAGGCCGGCACCGCGAGCTCGCGCGCGAGCGAGCGGGCGGCGGAGAAGTCGTTGAGGTTGTTGAACGAGAGCTCCTTCCCGTGCAGCTGCTCCACCCGCGAGAGGAGGTGGCGCCGGACGCCGCGTTCGGCGTAGTACGCGGCGCGCTGGTGCGGGTTCTCGCCGTACGCGAGGTCCAGCACCTTGTCGAGCGAGACGACGAGCGAGTCGGGGAACTCCTCGCGCGCGTTGAACCACGTTGCGATCGCCGCCTCGTAGGCGGCGGTGTGCGCGAAGGCCTCGGCCGCGAGGCGGCGGCGCGTGTCGAGCGAGAGCTCGCCGTTCGCGCGTAGCTCCTCGAGCACCTGGTGGTACTGCTCCGGCTTGCAGACCGGCGCGCAGTGGGCGAAGTTCTTCGCCGCGCCGCGGAGCATCGACGGGCCGCCGACGTCGATCGTCTCGACCGCCTGCTCCTC
>DATFSG010000190.1:0-2617 GCA_035262765.1 Gaiellaceae bacterium
GCCCGCTCGGCCGTCGCGGCGCTCCGTCCCGCCGAAGCCCAGAGCACGGTCTCGCCGCGCGCGCTCAGCGCACCGGCGACGGCTGCTCCCATCTCGCCGGGATGAAGAACGCCGACAACCGTCACGAGCTGAGCCGCTCCAGCGCCTTCGCGGCCATCTTGCGTTCGCCGCTGTAGCTCAGCAGCTTCGGCGCCTCCTCGAGCGGCAGCCAGCGCGCCTCTGCGACCTCGACCTGCATCGCCTCGTCGATCTCGCCGATCCGCCCGCGGCCGGCCCGCAGGAGGAAGAAGCTCACGACCTTGAAGATCCGCTCGCCCTTCCGCTCGTCCCAGTTCGCCGTGTAGACGTAGCGGATGTCGCCGAGCTTCTCGACGAGCCGCCCTTCGACGCCGGTCTCCTCGTGGACCTCCCGGAGCGCGGTCTCGGCCGCCGACTCGCCCTCGTCGATGTGGCCCTTCGGCAGCGCCCAGACGCGGTCCTTCCCGCGCGGACGGATCGCGGCGACCATTGGCTGGCCGCCAATCTTCCGCACGAGCACGCCTCCGGCCGAGAACTCCCGCTCCACCCGACCGGTTCTACCAAGCCGCAGCTAATCGGCCCACCAGTCGCGCGCGCCGTCGACGTCGCCGCGCGGATCGTCGCCGAGACTCGGTGCGCCGATGACGAGGAGCTCGAGGCCCTCAGGCCCTGCCTCGTAGCCCCGCCACGTGCCTGGCGGAACCCGCACCGCGTCCCACTCCCTGAGCTCGACGATCTCGTCGTCGAGCTTCATCCGCCCACTCCCGCGCACGACCACGTACACCTCTTCCTGCGTCGCGTGTGTGTGGCCATACGGAAAGCGGTAACCGGGCGGGACGCGCTGGTGGGTCAGACCGGAGTGCTCGAGCTCGAGCGCCTTGGTCGCGGCGCGGAACTCCAGCTCCGGCGAGCCGTCGAACACGGAGCCGATGTCCTCCACGTCAGCCTTGATGTTCCTCTGGGTGAATGGCATGGTCCGCATGTTGGCACTTGCACGGCCCGAGTGCCGACCGTACAATGCCTCCGGCACTCTCGAGGGGAGAGTGCCAGGGAAATGTCACTGAGAGCAGTCAGGAGGCTCTGAATGAACCTGAAGCCACTTGGTGACCGCCTCATCGTCGAGGTCCTCGAAGAGGAGGAGACGACGACGAGCGGCATCGTGCTTCCGGATACCGCGAAGGAGAAGCCGCAGCGCGGCCGCGTCCTCGCCGTCGGCCCGGGCTCCCGGGACGACAACGGAAAGTTCGTCCCGATGGATTTGGCGGAGGGCGACGAGATCGTCTTCTCCAAGTACGGCGGGACCGAGATCAGGGTCGGCACCGATGACTACCTGATCCTGCGTGAGTCGGACGTGCTCGCCAAGGTCACAGGCGATCGCGAGCCGGCCGGCGCCACCGCCTAGAGAACAACTGGAGGTCAGAAGAAGACATGGCTCACAAGGAGCTGAAGTTCAACGAGGATGCGCGGCGCTCGCTCGAGCGTGGCGTGAACATCCTTTGCGACGCGGTCAAGGTCACCCTTGGCCCGAAGGGGCGCTACGTCGTGCTCGACAAGAAGTTCGGCGCTCCGACCATCACGAACGACGGCGTCACGATCGCGCGCGAGATCGAGGTCGAGGACGTCTTCGAGAACCAGGGCGCACAGCTCGTGCGCGAGGTTGCCACGGCGACGAACGACGTCGCGGGCGACGGCACCACCACCGCGACCGTCCTGGCTCAGGCGATCGTCCGCGAGGGCATGAAGAACGTCGCGGCCGGCGCGAACCCGATGGCGCTCAAGCGCGGCATCGAGACCGCGGTCGACTCGGTCGTCGAGAACCTCAAGACGCAGTCGAAGGACGTCTCGGGCCGCGAGGACATCGCTCGCATCGCCACCGTCTCCGCGCGTGAGCGGGAGATCGGCGACGTCATCGCCGACGCGATCGAGAAGGTCGGCAAGGACGGCGTCGTGAACGTCGAGGAGGGCCAGACTCTCGGCCTCGAGCTCGAGTTCACCGAGGGCATGCAGTTCGACAAGGGCTACCTCTCCCCGTACATGATCACCGACCCCGAGCGCATGGAGGCCGTGCTCGAGGATCCGTTCATCCTGATCGCCAACTCGAAGATCGGCGCGGTCAAGGACCTCCTGCCGGTGCTCGAGCAGGTCATCCAGTCGGGCAAGCCGCTGCTGATCGTCGCGGAGGACGTCGAGGGCGAGTCGCTCGCCACGATCGTCGTCAACAAGCTCCGCGGCACGTTCCAGGCCGTCGCCGTCAAGGCGCCCGGCTTCGGCGACCGCCGCAAGCGGATGCTCGAGGACATCGCGATCCTCACGGGTGGCGAGGTGATCACCGAGGAGATGGGCCTCAAGCTCGAGAACACGAAGCTCTCGCAGCTCGGGCGCGCCCGCCGCGTCGTCATCGACAAGGACACGACGACGATCATCGACGGGGCCGGCGACACCGAGGCCATCAAGGGCCGGATCAAGCAGCTCAAGTCGGAGATCGAGAACACCGACTCCGACTTCGACCGCGAGAAGCTCCAGGAGCGCCTCGCGAAGCTGTCCGGCGGCGTCGCGGTGGTCAAGGTCGGCGCTTCGACCGAGACCGAGATGAAGGAGA
>DATFSG010000191.1:0-9973 GCA_035262765.1 Gaiellaceae bacterium
GCGCACGCGGGCGGGCGCCCGGCGAACTTCTGCGACCTCGGCGGCGGCGGCAGCGCCGAGGGCGTCGTCGACGCGCTCGAGGTGATCACGCGCGACGAGCAGGTTCGCTCGATCTTCTTCAACATCTTCGGCGGGATCACGCGCTGCGACGAGGTGGCGCGCGGGATCCTTGCCGCGCTCGACCGCCTGGACATGTCCAAGTATCCGATCGTCGTCCGGCTCGACGGGACGAACGCGGAGGAGGGGCGGCAGATCCTCGCCGATGCCGGCCGCGAGAACATCCATCCGGAGGCGACGATGCTCGACGGAGCACGGCGCGCGGTGGAGCTGGCGGCATGACGGACGTCTGGAACGAGCGCGCGGAGGCGTACCGCCAGAGCCAGACGCATGCGAGCGGCGACGACCTCGATCTCGTGATCGAATGGTGCGAGCCGGCTCCGGGTGTCAACGTCCTCGACGTCGCCACCGGCGGCGGCCACGTCGCACGGCGCCTGCGAGAGGCCGGCGCCAAGGTCGTGACCGTCGACGCGGCGCCCGGCATGGAGCCGGACGTGATCGCGCCGGCCGACCATCTCCCTTTTGCCGACGCGAGCTTCGACGTCGTGGCCTGCCGCATCGCCGCGCACCACTTCCCCGACGTGCTCGCCGCGCTGAAGGAGATGGCGCGCGTCGCGAGCGACCGCGTCGTGATCTGCGACAACACGTTCACGAGCGAGTCCGCCGAGGAGGCCGACCGGCTGCGCGATCCGAGCCACGTCCGCAACTACGGCGTCCCCGAGTGGCACAGCTTCTTCGCGCTGGCCGGGCTCGAGGTCGCCGACCAGGCATTCATGACGCGCGACACCGATTTCGAGGACTGGCTCGACCGCACCGAGACCCCGGAAGACGTCCGTCCGCGCGTGCGCGAGCTGCTCGAGAGCCGCATCAAGGACGGCCGGCTCGAGCTGCCCACGGTCGTGCTCAAGGGAACGAAGGCCGCCTGATGGCGATCATCCTCGACCACGACACGCGCCTCGTCGTCGCCGGCCTGACCGGCTCGGAGGGCCGCTTCCACGGCCTGCGCAACCGCGCGTACGGCACGAACCTCGTCGCCGGCGTCACGCCCGGCAAGGGCGGCCAGGACGTCGAAGGCGTCCCCGTCTTCGACACGGTCGCCGACGCGGTCGACAAGGTCGGCGCGAACACGTCGCTGATCTTCGTCCCGGCTCGCTTCGCGGTCGACGCGATCTACGAGGCCGTCGACGCGGGCATCGCCACCGTGATCTGCATCACCGAGCACATCCCGGCGCACGACATGCTGCGCGCGTACACGTATTTCCGGGGGCAGGGCACGACGATGATCGGGCCGAACTGCCCAGGCGTCCTCTCGCCGGGCAAGGCGAACGCGGGGATCATCCCGGCCGAGATCTTCAGCGAGGGCAGCGTCGGGCTCGTCTCTCGCTCCGGGACACTGACGTACCAGATCGGCCACGAGCTGACACAGCTCGGGCTCGGCAACTCGACGATCGTCGGCATCGGCGGCGACCCGGTCGTCGGCTCTTCCTTTGTGGACGTGCTCGAGAAGTTCGAGGCGGACGAGCAGACCGAGTTGATCGTCCTCGTGGGCGAGATCGGCGGCGACGAGGAGGAGAAGGCCGCCGCCTACGTCGCCGAGCACGTGACGAAGCCGGTGCTCGCATACATCGCGGGCTTCTCCGCGCCGCCCGGCAAGACGATGGGGCACGCGGGGGCGATCATCTCCGGCTCGTCGGGGACGGCGCAGGGCAAGAAGGAGGCGCTCGAGGCTCGCGGGATCGAGGTCGGCACGACGCCGACCGAGGTCGCGCAGATGGTGGCCGAGCGCATGAAGTCGCAGTAGCCGGAACCGCCGTTACCCTCAGAGCATGATCTCGTTTGCCCGCGGAGTGCCTGCTCCTGAGTGTCTCGCCGTCGAGGAGCTCGCCGACTGCGCGAGCGCCGCGCTCGAGCAGGACGGGCACGCGATCCTGAGCTACGGCCCCGGCGGCGGTTACGGCCCGCTGCGCGAGTGGCTGGCCGACCAGCACGGCGTAGAGCCGGGCCGCGTCGTGATCACGAGCGGCTCGCTGCAGGGCTTCGTCTTCCTCTCCGAGCAGCTGGCGCGCGGCAAGCGCGTGCTCGTCGAGGCGCCGACCTACGACCGGCCGCTGAAGATCCTCGCGCGGCTCGGCGCCGAGGTCGTGACTGTCCCGATGGACGGGGACGGGCTGATCCCCGACGAGCTGCCCGAGGGCGACTTCGCGTTCCTCTACACGATCCCGACCTTCCAGAACCCGAGCGGTCGCACGCTCTCAGTCGAGCGGCGCCGCCGGCTCGCCGAGCTCGCGGCCGAGCGGAACCTGCTCGTCCTCGAGGACGACCCGTACGGGCTCGTCCGCTACGACGGCGACCCCCTGCCGAGCGTGTTCGAGTTGAGCGGCGGGCAGGTCGCGTACTGCTCCTCGTTCTCGAAGACAGTCGCGCCCGGCGTGCGCGTCGGCTGGTACGTCTTGCCGCCCGAGCTCGCGGCCGAGATTGAGGCACTCGCAGTCTCGACTTACATCTCGCCGCCGTACCTCTCGCAGGCGACGGTGCTCGAGTTCCTGCGGCGCGACAGCTTCGGCCCGAACCTCGAGCGGGTGAACGGCCTCCTGCGCGAGCGGCGCGACGCAATGCTCGACGCTCTCGCCCGCGAGTTGGCCGAGGACGCGACCTTCACGCGGCCGGAAGGCGGCTATTTCGTCTGGGTCGAGCTTCCCTCCGGGCCTCCCAGCAGCGAGCTGCTCGCGGAGGCGGAAGCGGCCGGCGTCACCTTCGTCAAGGGCACCGACTTCTTCCCCGGCGGACGCGGCGGCGAGCACGCGCTGCGGCTCGCCTTCAGCTTCGTCTCGCCAGACGAGATCTCCGAGGGCGTCTCAGTGCTGGGGAGACTGGCGCGAGCGAAGGCGCCGGCGGCGCTCTAGCTGCGCGAGCAGGATTCCGAGGAGCAGGCCGACGCCGAGGGCGAGCAGGATCACCCAGACGAGCGAGACGCTCGCGCTCCAGAACACGAAGTGCACTTCCACCTGCGTCCGGTTCTCGAGGATGAAGGCGATCGCGTAGGCGACGAGCAGGCCGAGGACGAGTAGGCGCAGGTAGAGACGCGGCTGCCAGCGATCGCTGACCTCGTCGGTGTCGATCCGGGGGCGGCGCACGCGCACGCCGGAATCCTACGAGGGTCTCGCCCGACTAGGCCGCGGAGAGGGCGCGCGGGACGAGGCGGGGCTGAGGCGGCGGCACCAACTTCCCGACCGACTGAACCCGGAACGTCGGGCAGATCGTCTCGCCGGGAAGGGCGCACAAGCCGGCTCGACGGAAATAGCAGTCGGCACACGTTGGTGTGGAACGTTTGCTCATTCAGGTATTTGTTCTACGGAGAACCGGGCCGCTCTCGAGGTGCGATGATAGGGGCAGAACCCGCAGAAGCAAGCGTTGTCGCGGACGAAAACTGACGAATTTCCGGCAGTTTCGAAGATCGCGAAATCGACGGTTTCTACGACGAGGGTGGGAGCGTTGCCAGGTCGTGCAACGCCTGGTCGAGCGACCGGACCCCAATGATCCGAAGCGGCCCGGCGTAGCGGCGCGCGTCCCTCAAGTTGTGGCCGCCCACGGGCACGAGGAAGACGTCGGCGCCGGCCTTCCGCACGCCGTAGGTCTTCTGCTTGATGCCTCCGATCGGGCCGACCGCGCCGTTGAGCTCCATCTCGCCAGTGGCGGCCACCTTGTGTCCGTGCAGGACGTTGCGCCCGAGCTGCTGCATCACCTCGAGCGTGAACGCGAGCCCGGCAGAAGGGCCGCCGATGCCGTTGGCGTCGATCGTCACCTTGCGAGGCAGCTTGAACGTCGCAAGCTGGGCCGGATCGAACCCGACGAGGGCCCGGCCGCCGTCGTCGATCGTCTTGATCGGAACCGTGAGGATCTTGCCGGCGCGCCGGATCCGCAGCCGGACCACGGCGCCGGGCTTCACGCGTGCGAGTGCGTTCTGCAGCGACAACAGGGTCAGCGTCGGTGTGCCGTCGACGGCAAGGACGACGTCCATCGGTTGGAGCTTGCAACCGACGTGGGTTGGGATTACTGGCCCATGCGGCGTCTTCCTCAACCCGGGGATGACCTGCGAGACGATGACTCCGGTGGGCTTGACGACGACGTGGTAGTGGAGTTTGCGCAGCGCGACCGCGGCTGCGACTTTCTGGGAGAACGCCATCTCCTGCAGCGCCGCTTCGTTGGCCTGCTCCGGAGTGGAGCAGGGAGGCACGATCACGCCCGCCGGGACGAACGACGAGTGCGCGGGGAGGAGCGAGGGGAAGATCGACTGGAGCTCGCTTGCGCGCTCCTCCTTGACGTCGACGAAGTACAGCGAGCCGGATTTGGCGGGCTTCCCACCTTGCACATTCACAAGTGGGGCGACCGGGTGGGCCTGGTCGACGAGGAGGACGTACTTGTCCGAGGGGATGCGGATGAGGATCAGGTACGTCACGACCAGGCAGACGACCACCACGCCCGCAACGCGCCAGGGTGTGACGTGTCTCAAAACAGGAACCTCTTCAGCCCGCCGTCGACGACGAGCGTCTGGCCGGTCACGTAGCGCGCGCGGTCGGAGGCGAGGAAGCAGACGACGTCGCCGAACTCGCGCGGCGTTCCCCAGCGCCGCAGCGCGATCTCCTCGAGCTGCTCGTCGGTCGGGCCGCCCGGATAGAGCTCGTCGAGCCTCGCCGTCGCGATCCGGCCCGGTGCGACGCAGTTGACCGTGATGCCCTTCGGGCCGACCTCGCGGCTCAGCGTCTTCAGCCAGCCGGTGAGGGCGGGCCGGAAGGTGTTCGAGAGCGCGAGGTGCGTCGTCGGCTCCTGGGCCGCGAGCGACGTGATCGCGACGATCCGGCCAGCCGGGCTGCGCTCGAGATGCTCGAGGCAGAGGCGCACGAGCGTCACCGCGGGCCGCAGGAGGAGCCGGTAGGCCGACTCGAGGGACGCCTCGTCCGCGTCCTGGGCGCTGCCGGGCGGCGGGCCGCCGCCGTTCCAGACGAGGACGTCGAGGCCGCCGAACCGCTCGATCGCGGTCGACACGGCATGGGCAAGGTCAGCGTCGTCGTTCACGTCGCCGGCGACCGCCACCCCGCCGAGCCGGGCGGCATGCTCGGAGAGCTGCTCGGCGCGCCGGGCGAAGAGGGCGACGTTGGCTCCCTCCTCGGCCAATGCCTCGGCGCTCGCGAGCCCGAGGCCCGACGAGGCGCCGCAGACGAGCGCGGCGCGCCCGCTCAGTCCGAGATCCACGACTCCGGCAGCTGTCCGGAGCTGGCGACGACCCGGGTCGTCATGCCGCCTCGGGCGGCGAACTCGCCCTCCACCTCGACGAATCGCGGCGCGCCGTCGGCCACGAGCTGGTCGAGCACCTCGTTCACGACCTCCTCCAGGAAGATCTTTCGCTCGCGGAACCCGGTCAGGTAGTCGCGCAGCGACTTGAGCTCGTAGAGCTTCGCGTCGGGGACGTAGCGGATCGTGAGCTCGCCGAAGTCGGGCGCGTCGGTGAGCGGGCAGATCGAGGTGAACTCCGGCGCGCCGAGCTCGACGAGGTAGTCGCGCCCCTGGAACCGGTTCTCGAGTGTCTCGAGCACTAGCTCACGTGGAGAGCACACCGACGACGTCGCGAACCGCGTCGGCGCTGCGTTCGAGCGCTTCCCGCTCGTCGTCGGAGAGGTCGAGCTCGAGGACCTCCTCGATCCCACCGGCACCGAGCTTCACCGGCACCCCGATGTAGAGGCCGTCGATCCCGTACTCGCCCTCGAGCAACGCGGTGGAAGGGAGGACGCGCTTCTGGTCGAGGAGGATGGCGTCGACCATCTCGGCGACCGCCGCGCCCGGCGCGTACCAGGCGGAGGTGCCGAGCAGCTGCACGATCTCGCCGCCACCCTTCGCGGTGCGCTCGACCATCGACTGGATCCGCTCCTCCGAGACGAGCTTTGTCAGCGGCACGCCGCCGACGGTGGTCGCCGAGACGACGGGAACCATCTGGTCGCCGTGGCCGCCGAGGACGAGCGCCTGCACGTCGCGCACCGACGCGCCCGTCTCCCAGGCGATGAAGGTGCGGAACCGCGCGGTGTCGAGGATCCCGGCCTGGCCGAAGACGCGCTCCTTCGGGAAGCCCGAGACGTTCTTCGAGACGTGGCACATCGCGTCGAGCGGGTTCGAGAGGATGACGATCGTGCAGTCGGGGCTCTGGGCCACGACCTGCTCGGTGACCGAGCCGACGATCTTCTCGTTCGTCGTCACCAGGTCGTCGCGCGACATCCCCGGCGAGCGCGGCAGGCCGGCGGTGATGACGACGACGTCGGAGCCGGCCGTCTGCTCGTAATCGTTCGTGCCGGTGATCTGGGGCTCGAAGCCGAGCACCGGCCCCATCTGGTTCAGGTCGAGCGCCTTGCCCTGCGGCAGGCCTTCCTTGATGTCCGTGAGGACGACGTCCGCGTAGTCGCGCGCCGCGAGGATGTGCGCCGCGGTCGCGCCCGTGGCGCCGGCGCCGACAATCGTGATCTTCCTTCTCATCATGCGGTTACCTCTGCCTCCAGTTTCCCGATGACCGCGTCCGCGACCTCGCTCGTTCCTACGGCGGTCGGGTCGTCGCGGTTCGGTTTCATGTCGTAGGTGACGCTCTCGCCTTCCGAGATGACGGCGGCAATCGCCTGCTCGACCCGGTCGGCCGCGCTGCGCTCGTCGAGGTGGCGGAGCATGAGGACGCCCGACAGCATCTGCGCGATCGGGTTGACCTTGTTCTGGCCGGCGTACTTCGGCGCGGAGCCGTGCGTGGGCTCGAAGACCGCGACCGTCTCGCCGTAGTTCGCTCCGGGAGCGACGCCGAGGCCGCCGATCATCCCCGCGGCGAGGTCGGAGAGGACGTCGCCGTACAGGTTCGGCAGCACGAGCACGTCGTACTCCTCCGGCCGCTGCACGAGCTGCATGCACATGTTGTCCACGATCCGGTCGTCGAACTCGATGTCCGTGTTCTCGGCGGCGACCTCGCGCGCGACGCGCAGCCAGAGGCCGTCGGTGAACTTCATGATGTTCGCCTTGTGCACGGCCGTGACCTTCTTGCGGCCGTTGCTGCGCGCGTAGTCGAACGCGAACTCGAAGATGCGGCGCGTGCCGGTGACGGAGATCGGCTTGATCGAAATCCCGGCGTCGTTGTGGCGGAACTTGCCGCCGCGCGCCTCGATCCACTCGATCAGCTCGCCGGCCTCCGGCGTCCCCTCCTCGTATTCGATGCCCGCGTAGAGGTCCTCGGTGTTCTCGCGCACGATGATCAGGTCGACGTCGGCGAAGCGGCTGCGGACGCCGGGGTAGCTCTTGCACGGCCGCACCTGCGCGTACATGTCCAGCTCCTTGCGGAGCGCGACGTTGACCGAGCGGAAGCCGCCGCCGATGGGCGTGGTGATCGGCCCCTTGAGCGCGACACCGGTCTCGCGGATGGCGTCGAGGACGTCGGGAGGCAGCGGATTGCCGCCGTGCTGATCCATCACGTCCGCGCCCGCTTCGCGCACGTCCCATTCGAATTCGGCGCCCGACGCTTCGAGGACGCGCCTCGTCGCTTCGGTCAGCTCCGGCCCAGTGCCGTCGCCCGGAATGAGAACCACCCTGTGCGCCACGGCGCCCACTCTATTTAAGGTGCTTCGCATGTCGTTGCAGGAAGCCGCAGCACAGGCCGAGGAGCTCGCGCAGGGGGGCTCGGAGCGGGAGCTCTCCCAGCTACGCGCGCAGTGGGACGACGAGCTCGAGGCCTCGGCTCGCAGCGCCGACTTCCGAGAGCGGGCGATGGCGTTCCGCGCGGTCGGGATGTTCCGCTGGCGGGCGAAGGAAGAGCTGCTCCGCCGCGGTCTCGACGACGGGAGCCCGGCCGCGCGCGGTTCGGCTCTCCTCTCGCTCGAGCTCCTCTCCCGCGACCATCCCAGCACCGTCAACTCGGTGCGGCCCCTCCTGCACAAGATGCTGTCGGACGAGGACGAGAACGCGGCGGTGCGGCGGCTCTCGGTGCTCGTGCTGAAGAACGGCTCGGCCCAGCGCGACACGGTCGTGCTGCTCGAGGGGCTGGCGGCCGACGACCGCGCCGACGGCGAGTTGCGCAAGGCGGCCGGAACGGTCGCCCAGGGCCTGAAACGGAAGGCTCAGGACAAGCGCTAGCTGGCGCAGCTCGTGCAGACGCGAGCCTGGATCTCGCGACCACAGGACGGGCAGACGCGCTTGCGGCGGCGGTGCTCGAGCGCGCTCTTCTGAAGGCCCGCTTTGATCATGAGCCAGCCCGCTCCGAGCGTGGAGACCGCGGCGATGGCGACGTGCGGATCGAGGTGCATGCCTACTTCCTTGCTTGTTTTGCCTGCTTCAAACGGCGCGCGTGCGGGTGTGCCTGGAAGTACAACTCGCGCCGTCTGCGATCGGATACGTGCGTGTAGAGCTCCGTCGTCGCGAGATCGGCATGGCCGAGCATTTCCTGAACCGCACGTAGATCGGCGCCTCCCTCGAGCAGGTGCGTCGCGAACGAGTGGCGCAGGAGGTGCGGGTGAATGCGCTCGGGCTCGAAGCCGGCCTTGTCGGCGAGGCGGCGGAGGATGAGGAAGACGCCCGCGCGCGTGAGGCCGCCGCCGTTGGCGTTGAGGAATAGCTCCTGGCGGTGGCGGCGCTCGAGATGGGGTCGGCCGCGGGACAGGTAGCGGCGAAGAGCGTCGGCCGCCTCACGCCCGATCGGGACGACCCGCTCCTTGCTCCCTTTGCCGAACGCGCGGACGAGCCGGTTCTCGAGGTCCACGGACTGTCGGTCTAGCCCGACCGCCTCGCTCACGCGCAGCCCGGCGCCGTACAGGAGCTCGGCAAGCGCGCGGTCGCGGAGGGCGCGCGGCGTCGTCCCGGCGGCCGCGTCGAGGAGGCGCTCGACCTCGGCCGGCGAGAGCGTGCGCGGCAGGGTTCGGCGACGTTTCGGCAGCTCGACGTTCGCCGCCGGGTTGTCGGCCCGCGCGCCGAGCAACACCTGGTGGCGGAAGAAGGAGCGGACCGCGGCAAGGCGGCGCGCGATGGTCGTCGGCGCGAGGCCGTCGGCGCGGAGCTGCGCGACGTAGGCGGCGAGGTCGTCCGTGCTCGCGTCGGCGGGCGAGCGGCCCCGACCCGAGTTGCCCAGCCACTCGGTGAGATGCGTGAGGTCGCGGCGATAGGCCTCGACGGTGCGAGGGGCGAGGCGGGCCGCGGAGAGGGCGAGGAATCCCTCCACTGCAGGATCGGGCTTCTCGGTCACGCGGGCTGACTTCGGCCCGAGACGGGCGACGCCTGCTCGAATGGGGGCGTGGAGCGCAGGCATGTAGTGATCTACGGCTTCGTGCAGGGTGTCGGATTCCGTTTTGGCGTCGAACGCGCGGCGAATTCACGCGACGTCGCCGGTTGGGTAAGGAATCGGGCCGACGGCGCCGTCGAGGCCGTCTTCGAAGGCGAGTCGGAGGACGTCGAGGCTCTCGTCGGGTTCTGCCGCCGCGGCCCGCGCGGCGCGCAGGTCCAGCGCGTCGACGTCGAGGAGGAGTCAGCCGAGGGGCTGAGCGGCTTCCGCGTCACGGGCTGACGCGCTCGCCCAGACGATCTCGCCGCGCTCGAGGTCGAGATCGTCGAGCTCCTCGCGGCGCAGCCGGGCGGTGAGGCGCTCGCCACCTCCGTCCGCGAGGTCGACCCGGGCGTCGGCGCCGAGCACTGCGATCCGCTCGATCTCCACCTCCACAGCGCCGTCGCTCGGCCAGCGCCGGAGCACGATCTCGTGCGGGCGCACGAGGCGCGACCCCAGACGCACCGCGTCGCCGACGAAGCGGAGGACGAACTCCGACGCAGGGGAGTCGTAGAGCTCGGCCGGGGCGCCGACCTGCTCGAGGCGGCCGTGGTCGAGCACCGCGACGCGGTCGGCGACCTCCATCGCCTC
>DATFSG010000192.1:0-18924 GCA_035262765.1 Gaiellaceae bacterium
ATCGTGAGCACCTCGGCGATCGTCGAGTAGTCGAGGTCGGCGTAGTAGCGCAAGAACACGACGAGCCGCTGTCGCTCCGACAGCCGCGACATCGCTGTCCCCAGCTCGGCCTGCTCGTCGTCAGCCGAAGAGATGTCCCCCGCCGGGAGCTCCCGGGATAGAGCCACGGTCTCTGGTTCCCGATGAGCGTTACGGGCGACGTTGACCACGATTCGCCACAACCACGCCTCGATCGGCCCTTCGCCGCGGAAGGTGTCGATCCGCCGGACAGCGCGAACGAATGCTTCCTGGACCAGATCCGGTGCTGCGTCCCGCGACCCTGAGATTGCCGCGGCCACTCGCCAGAGCTCCGGCAAACGAGTCCGGTAGACCTGTTCAACCTCCCACACACGCTCGGCGGCAACGTCCATCTGCTGACAATGACACGCCTCCAGCGCCGTTTCTTTACCCGCACCGGAATCCCAGCGGTCCGCCTCAGGGGTCATTCCAGAACACTGGCAGTCAGGCCGCTAAAGAAACTCGCGGCGTGCGGTGTCATCTACCGAGTGAACCGTGTCCTTCAACACAGGGAGCGAGTGACATGACGAGGGTCCTAGTCGTAGTGGCCATGTTGGCTGTGGTGCTTGTGCCGGCGGCGTCCGCGCAGTCGGGCGTTCGGGTCAAGTTGTCGGTCCTGCCGCTGCCGAAGTCGGCGCTCGGTTCGGCCGCGAAGTCGCTGCGGCTCCAGCCCGACTCGTACGGTGACCGTCCCGGGCGCGAGTTTCTTCTCGGCCCGATCTACTCGTCCGGCTTCCCCACGCGGTACGGCGACACCGCGGCCGGGGTGCTACTCGCGAAGCTCGGCCGGATCAAGGGCCGCACGCTCGACTACGGCCTGGGGGCGAGCGGCGGTGCCGGCGTGACCGAGGTCTGGACGGGCGTGGACGAGTACAAGACGAGCGCCGGTGCGAGGAAGGGTCTCGCCTTCTGGAAGGGGGGCGTGCGGCGGTTGACCCGTTGGGGGCGGATCTCGGTCGCCGTCGAGAAGCAGAAGGTGGCGGCGGTAGGGAGGAGACGGTTTGCGATTCTCGTCAGCTACAAGGCCGCGAACATCAAACCGCTCTTCGGTCTGGACGAGCAGTTCACAGAGGGCCGCTTCGAGGCCGACGTGACCGTCTGGGCCGGCACCGCTGCGGCAGCGAAGAAGCTTGCGCCGACGCTCGCGCAACGGCTAGACGGACGGATCAAGCAGGCGGTTGCCGGCAAGTTGCACGCCAAGCCGGTCACGGTGCCGCCGTTCCGGAAGGGGGCGGGTCCGCCCCCGGGCGGGCCCGATCTGGTGTCGCTCGCGCTCAAGACGACCGACCTCCAGGGTGCGGCGGCTGACATCGGCCACGGCTACCTCGGCGTCGGTTGGAATCCCACGGTGCTCTCTGAGTACTACGTTGAAATGGGGCCGGCCGGCCAATTCGACACGCTCTCTCAGGACATCGGGTGGTATCCGACGGCCAACCTGGCACGCTTCACCGCCGACTACATGGACCCGAACTCAAGCCCCACGGTCGATCTGAGCAGCGTCGGCGACGGAGCTCGGGGATACGACGACGGCGGCGTTGCGGACATTTACTTCTCCTCCGGCCACCTCGAAGAGAGCGTCGGCGTCGCTAGCCGCATCACGATTCCTCCGTCGGAGGTGCAACAGCTCGCCAAGACCGTGGCGAACTACATCAACGCGGCCGGGCTCGGAAGCTAGCCCCGTCGGTGGAGGGCGTCACGAAGGAGAAACCGGCGGAGGCAGCCGCCAGCTCGAGAGCTAGCCGTTCCACCGGCGCACGGCGTGCCAGGTGCGGCCGTAGTCGCGCGTCTCGAGCAGGGTGACCGGCAACGGGTGCTCGCGCTCCATTGCGAATCCGATACCGCCGTTGAACGCGCTTACGGGGATAAGCCCAGCCGGGAGCCGCGCCAAGGTCTTGCCGCCGTCGCGCGATACGGACCAGTTCGGATATCCCCCTCCGAAGAAACCGAAGCCATCGAGGGCGAAGATCGGGAAGTCGCCCTGCGCGTGGAGCGTTCCGTTCAGGTTGGAGGCCCTCAACGTCCAGTGTTTTCCGGCGTCAACGGTTGAGAAGATCGCGCTCGCGCCGTCCGGAGGTCCTCCTCGTTCTGGCTGCGCATGACAGGCAAGCCACCAGTGGCTTGGGCTTGGGAACGACGCGAAAGCGAGTGCCCCAAGCCCGAGCGCACCGTGACACGGACTCGGTAGGCGCTGCCACGTCCTTCCTCCGTCATGGGTCGTCGAGAGGGCCGGCGCAGTGAGGCCGGGTCCCACGCGCAAACCCGTCTGGGGCGTCGCCCATTGGACCTGCCAGCCCCAACTTGGCTCGGACACCGTCTTCCAGGTCCGACCTCGATCGAGTGTGCGCAGAGCCGTCCGGTTGAAACTGAGGTCAGCGCCACGCGAGCCAAGGGTGTAGAGCGTCCCGAGACCGCGCAGGTGGCGGATCAGGTGATAACTGTGGCCACCATCCGTGGTCAACTCGATGTCGGCGCCCCTGCACTTATGGCCGCCCGCGCCACACTCCCGGAGTTCGAGCAAACCGACTGTCGGGGTCCAGAAGATCAGATTGTCTGGAACGGTTGTGTGGGAGGACTGATGAACGGTTGTCTGGGAGGGCTGACCGGTCGAAGCGGCGACCGGATGCTTGGCGCCTCCGCATCCCGCCAGCACGACGGCGAGTACAAGAATGGTGGCGACAGCAGCGAGTGAGCGCAGCACGAAGCGCTTTCTACACCAGATGAACCTTGCCACCTCCGGGGTCATATAACTCGCGCATGAGGTTCGTTGCACTCGCGACCATCGCCCTCGCCGGGGTGACCATCTTCACGGCCTGCGGCTCAGCCCATCGCCGGACCGGGTCCGGCGGAGCGATCGAGATTCACCTACCCACAGGTGGCACCTACGCCCTCCCCGCACGGAGCCACCGCCACTCGGTGCGGCAAGTCGAAGCGGCCTTCGCGAGTCAAGGCATCCACCTGCACAGGATGCAGCTACCCAGGACGTTCGATGGGGTGAGGCGTCGCTCGGTCCTTCTTCGCTATGGGAGCGGCACGAACTACGTAACCGTGGCCGTGGTCGGCCCGGAGCGGGCCAACAACTTCGAGATCTTCGGGGCGCGGACTGGCACTCCACGTCCGCGTATTACCCGCGACGGAAACTTGATCGTGTTCTACAGCCCTGGCCACTCCGCAGCGGTCAAGTCCGCGCTGGCTGAGCTTCACTGAGCGGGCCGGTCCGCCGCGCGGAGGCCGTCGGGCCTACCGCGACGGTGCTTGGCTGAGATGCTCATGCACGATCGTCCAGGCAATGCAGACCGCGACCATTGGACACCGCGACCCCAGCGTATGTCCTCGATCTCGTAGGTCTCGTCGTGGATCGTCGCCCATGTCGCTTCGAACGCCCTCCGGATCTCGTCGATGCCGTCGAAGCTCCCATCCGTGAACCAGTACAGGGCATCGTTCGCGATGAGCGGCTCGACCTGATCGAAATCCCCGCTGTTGGCCGCTTTCTCGTAGCTCGAGAGCGTCTGCTCGTGGTCGATCGACATTTGGTGTTCGAACATCGCCGTCGATTCGAGCAGGCGTATGAGTAGCTAGATGCGCACCTTGGGACTCGCCGTGCTCGCGATCCTCGTCCTTGTCGGCGCCGGCTGTGGTGCGAGCCAGAGCCGGGTGGCGAACAGCTCGATGCGGCCCGGAGGATTCTCGTTTCGGGAGGCAAGCTCTACCCGACTCTGCCGACCCGGGCCGGTTCGCATTCGGTGTTCCGCTTCGGCTGTCCGCGGACGCCGGACCCCACCGTCGCCATCGAGGCCTGCGAGGTGCAGAGGCCGCTGCTCCCCGCAGCGGACCAGCGTTCGTTCACTCGTTCGCAACGCAGCTGGCTCGCCTATCGCCGCCGACAATGCAATGTCGAGTTCTCCGCTTACGCAGGAGGCACGGAAGCATCTGTCGCGGGCGGCCGGTGCCTCCTTCGGGTCACGGCGGCGCGCATCGCGGACATCAAGGCGAGCCTTCGCCTCTACGGCGCTCACTAGGAGCTCTTGGGTCCTCGGCGTCGCCGGTGTAGGTTGGCACCACAGCGACGGCTCGACAGGGGAAGGGATACCGGGCTATGCAGTTCGCAGCGACGATTGCGGTCGTCGTCTCAGTGCTCGTTCTTGCGACGCAGACGCGTGCCGTCTGGCGGGAAGAGCGAGTCGCCAATCAGGTCGCAGGCACACGAGCGCACCGCGAGCTCCTCAACATGCTCGGAGACATCCACGACAAGTTCTTCGAGCACCCGGAGCTGCGGAATCAGTTTTTCGGCAAGTCGACCACTCAACCGACTGCGAGCGAGCTGATCCGCTTACAGGTGATCGCAGAACGGCTCGCCGACACGCTTCAGGTCGCGCTCGACACGACGGTCAAGCTCGCCTCGTACGACTGGGTCACGAGCGAGTGGAGGCAGTACGCCGTCGAGAGCGTTGCAGCCTCCCCGATCCTGCGAGCGACGATCCGTGAACGTCCGGGAATCTGGACGCCGCTCGAGGCGATGGTCGCCGAGTACGACGCCAAGGCGAGACCGGACGAGAACGCGCGCTGGCCTAACGCCGGACGCGCTGGCACACTTCACGCCGAATGAGTCTGCTCTTCGTCTGGATGTGGGTCGTCGGCGGTGTCCCGGCCGCGGTCATCGGGGAGGTCCTGCGGACGGACAATCCGCGGATCGCCAGGGTGGCCCGGATTGCCTTCGCGCTGCTCCTCAGTGTCGATCTGCTGCTCGCGGTCGTCATCTTCACGACGGGACAGGACGCGGCAGCGGGAGCGATGTCGCGCGGTCTCTGGTGGTTCACGATCATCGCTGCCGGGATTCCGCTCGCGCTCGTCTCCGGGCTCGCGGTCCGGCGCGGTTATCCCGGGAAGCGCCGTATCGCTCTGGCCGTCGCCACGCTCATGACCGCGGCCCTCTACCTCGCTTTCCCGCTCGGCTTCATCCCCCGGGACGAGCCGAAGCTCACCGGGCTCGGCCGCTGGGAACACGATCACGTCGGGCTCGGAATCGTCATCCTCCTGATCCCGACGCTGATCCTGCTCGTCAACGAGCTCCTCTGGAAGCAGGAAGAAATGCCGGTATCCGAGTCTGACCGCGAGAGCCTCCGCTCGGGGATCGCTCGGATCCCGGGCCGCAAGCTCATCGGGGGTGGGATCCTGGTGCTGGCCTTCATCTGGATGCTCGGGACGAACGGGCCCGGCCTACTGGTCGGGATCGGTGTCATCCTCGCCGTCCTCGCGTGGTTCGCCTGGGACTGGCACCACTCGGTCATGGAGAGCGTGCGTCGCGACCTGGGACCGCCGGAAAGCCCCTAGCGCTCGGCCCGCCACTCGTTCCACATGCGGCCGAAGACAGCGCCGAGGTGGAGGCAGACGCCGAAGCCCACGAGGAACGAAATCAGCGCGAGGACGACGCCGGCAGGGCCATAGCTCTTCTGCCCCGAGGTGATCTCGCCGGAGAAGACAAGCTTCGAGACTATGCCGAGCCCGGTGATACAGGCCCCGGTCGCCACGCCGGCGGGGAGCAGGTCTCGCAGCGGGACGCGGCGGTACAGGAGCATGTAGGCCGCCGTCCACCAGAAGAGCACGGCGAGGACGAACGTGAGCAGGAAGACCAGCACCTCGCCGCCCGCGGGGCGAACCTTGTCGAAGATCCAGACCTCGGCCGAGATGTAGAGGGTGAAGACGATGACACCCGCGAGCTGGTAGGCGAAGTGCCTGAGCAGCCCCTTCGGCGGCGTCCGCTCGTAGATGCGGTGGTACCAGCCCTGGAGGGTCGAAGCCATCCCGACGGCTCCGGCCACGAGCACGATCGCGCTGACCCAGGTGAGGGTCGCCACGGACTGATTGCCTCCCGCGATCAGTCTGTCGACGTCGTGTGTGGCCTCGACGTTCAGGCCCATCCGCGCGGCGATGGCCGTCCGGAAGTCTCCTCCGATCGCGGCCGAGCTGACGGCGAGGAAGGGGAAGGCGGAGAGCACCGCGAGGGCCGCGAACGCGAACGAGCTGTTGATGAAGTCGGCGGTCGAGAGGTGGTTCCAGAACCTCCCCGGCGCGCTGTCGTCGAACTGCTCCGACCAGCGGCGTGCGGCGCCGATCCAGCGAGAGAACGGGCTTGCGGGCTTTGGCGTCTCGACTGCCATCACCGCACTCTCACACCGCGCCTGGCGCGAGAAATCGTGCGATGTAGGTGAAGCGAACGCCGGCCGCGCGCGGGACGATCGCGTCATGCCAGAAGGGCTTTCGGCCGCGGAGGTCGGGAAGGAGATCCACGAGCACGCCGAGCACGTCGAGGGCGTGGTCGGCCGCCACGTCAAGACGATCGCGATCTTCGAGGCGGTGCTGCTCTCGATCGTGACCATCACGGCCGCCTGGTCGGGTTATGCGGCCGCGAAGTGGAACACCGAGTCCTCGCTACATCTCGCGAAGGCGTCTGCCTTCCGGACGAAGTCGAACGGCGCGTACCTCGAGTCGGTGACCTTGCGCTCCCAGGATGCGTCGGACTTCAACGCCTGGTTCTACGCCTATCTCCAGGGCAACAAGCAGGGCATGCGCGTCGCCGAGGCGCGTTTCCGGCCGCAATACGATGTCGCGTTCCGCGCGTGGCTCGCCACGAAGCCGTTCACGAACCCGCACGCGCCGAAAGGCCCCCAGTACATGCCGCAGTACCACCCGACCGGGCTCGCCGCGTCCCAGGCCTTGACCGCGCAGGCAAACGCGCACTACGCGGTCGGCGAGCACGCCGCCTCGATCTCCGACCGCTACATCCGCGTGACGGTGATCCTCGCCAGCGTGCTGTTCCTCGTCGGACTCAGCAGCCACTTCCCAGTCACCGGCGTGCGCTGGGGGCTGATCGCGGTCGGGGCCGGCCTCTTGATCTTCGGCGGGACCGAGATCCTGCAGCTCCCGCGGCCGCCGCTCTAGCTCAGGAGAGCGCGCGCTCGAGCGCCGCGCGGTCCGTCGGCTCGCCGTGGGCGGGGAGCACGAGGTCGACGGGCAGGTCGAGCAGCGGACGGAGCCCCTGGGCCACGTCCTCTTCGGTTACGTGCTTGCGGCCGCCGAGCTGGATGCCCAGCCCGTCCCCGAAGTCGGAAAGCGAGTCGCCCGAGACGATCGCGTTGACCGACGGCAGCCAGAGGACGAGGTCGTTGTCCTCGCGGCCCGCATAGGCGGTCATGCCGAACGGCCACGGGCCGGGACCGTGGAAGTGCCCTTCCCCTTCGCCCGCCCGCAGCCAGGCGAGGTCCTCGCTCTCCATGCCTCGCACCTTCTCGGGGTCGATGCCGAACTTCGCGACCCAGTCCTCCCAGGTGTCCGCGGGCGGCGTATGGATGGGGAGGCCGAGCCCGCGCGCGTCGCGCTCGTGGTACGGGGCGGTGAGGACGACGGCGGTTGCGCGTTCGCGCAGCTCGCCGGGGACCGCGAGCGGGTCGAACAGCACGAAGTCGTCGCCGAGCTCGATGCCGTACGACGAGACGACCTCGGGCCACCACTGTTCCTCGTTCCAGTCGGGATGCGGCGACTGCCAGTGCCAAACGCCTGGGCGCACCTCACGCATGGCGCGATGTTATTAGTGCGAGGTCGTGACCGGAGCCGGTGGCGCTTCGTCGAGTCGACGCAACATGGCGCTCAGCGTGTCCTGGAGCGAGTCGGTACGCGAGTCGCCGGCGACGTTGTTCAGCTCCCACGGGTCCTTCTTCAGGTTGTAGAGCTCGCGCCAGCCGTTCTCGTACTCGACCCAGAGACTTCGCCTGGTCTGGACCGCGGTGAAGGGGGGAGGCCCGCCGTTTTGGAGCATGTCCTTGCCGAGGTACTCCTCGATGAAGCCGTGGCGCCAGGGAGCGTGCTGGCCGTACAGGAACGGGACGAAGCTGCGCCCGTCCTGCGGCAGTCCCGGCGCGACCCCCGCCAGCTGGCTGATGGTGGACGCGAGGTCGATGTTGAGCACGGGCTGGTTGTTGTGCTCCGGCGTCGTCGTCCACGGCGTCCGGACGATCAGCGGAACGTGGGTCGACTCCTGGAACGGCCAGACCTTGCCGCCAAGGCGGTGCTCGCCCCAGAGGAAGCCGTTGTCGCTCGTATAGAGGATCACGGTGCGGCTCAGCTCGTGGCGCGCTCGGAGAGCCTGCACGACGCTCTTGACGCTGCGGTCGAGGGAGAGCAGCGTCTCCTCCTGCCGGATACGGACTTGGTTGATGTAGTTCTGCGCGCCCGCGCTGAGCAGGTTGTGGTGCCAGAAGCGCCAGGGCTCCTTGCTGACGTTCTTCTGGTTGAAGGCCGGGTCGTGGAGCGGCGGGCTGTTGGCCAACTTGCCTCGATCCTGCTTGGCCGGGGTCGCGGGGAGGTGCGGCGCGACCGGTGCGAAGTAGAGGAAGAACGGATGGCGCGCTCCGTTGATGAACTGGACGGCCTTGTGGGTCAGCACGGTGGTCGAGTAGTCGTTCGGCTTGTTCCCGTAGTTCTCGAGGCGGCCGTTGTCGTTGATCGAGTAGTTGTAGTAGGCCTCCATCGGGATGCTGTCCATGGCCTGCCAGTCGTCCCAGCCCGGCGGGACGGCGTGGTTGACGAACTGGTCCGTGTAGGAGTTGATGTACTTGCCGACGAGCGCGGTCTCGTAGCCGCCGTTGTGCATCCAGACCCCGAGGTCGTTCGACTCGTCCGTCGAGTAGAAGGCGGGGTAGCTGTGCAGCCCGAAGTTGTCCGTGACGCCGTCGTGGTGGGAGTACTGGCCCGTGAGGATGCTCGCCCGCGACGGCCCGCACATCGAGGTCGTCACGTGCATGTCCGTGAAGCTGACGCCGTGGTCGGCGAGCAGGTTCTGGACGTTCTTCATCACGCTCGTTCCGTCGTAGCGCTCGTCGTCGCTGAGGATCAGCACCACGTTGAGCCGCTGGTCGTCGTGCTTGGCAGGCGTCGCGGGCTCGGCCGCCGCGGCACGGGCGGTGCCGAAGACGCCAAAGACGAGCAGCAACGCCGCCGCCACAGAAATGCACACGACCCTCCGCACGAGCCGCTGCAGATTACGCGAACTTTGTGTGGAGTGGGTGAGACTTGTTCGCGCTTTTGCGCACGATCGTCGGGCTAGCGGTCGTCGTCGCCGATCGCGACCGGGCGAGACGCCGGCTGTTCCTTCAGGCGGAGCATCGCCTCGACGTAGAGCTCCCGCACCACGTCCATGTTCGGCCGCGGGTCGTTGCGCCATGAAGCCGGCAGCGAGTTCCGCAGGCGCTCGCGGGCGGCGCTTTCGCGCTCCCAGTAGAGGAGAAGGCGATCGTCGATCATCGCAAGGCCGTATGTCGGCAGCGGGAGGCGGCTGCTTTAGTTTCCGGCGTGATCTCGATCGAGGAACGCTTTCCACGGCCGTCGGTGATGGGCGTCGTCAACGTCACGCCCGACTCCTTCTCCGACGGCGGCGTGCATCTCGACCCCGACGTCGCTGCGGCTGCCGCGCGCCGCATGGTCGAAGACGGGGCCGCGATAGTCGACGTCGGCGGCGAGTCGACACGTCCTGGCTCGGAGGGCGTCTCCGCGGAAGAGGAGCTGCTGCGGGTGGTTCCGGTGCTCGACCGGCTCGGCGGAGAGCTCCCGCTCTCGATCGACACGTCGAAGGCGGCGGTCGCGCGGGCCGCCCTCGAGCGCGGCGCGATCCTCGTCAACGACGTCACCGCCCTCCGCGGCGACCCGGAGCTCGCGGGCGTCGTGGCGGACGCCGGCGCGTACCTCTGCCTCATGCACATGCAGGGCGAGCCGCGGACGATGCAGGCCGAGCCGCGCTACGACGACGTCGCGGCGGAAGTCGCGTCGTTCCTCGAGGAGCGGCTGGCCTTCGCCATGGAATTTGGCATCCCCGAGGAGCGGATCTGCCTCGATCCGGGCATCGGCTTCGGCAAGACCGTGGCCCAGAACCTCGAGCTCGTCCGTCGGCTCGACGTCCTGCTGGCGCTCGGGCGGCCGGTGCTCGTCGGCTTCTCGCGCAAGAGCTCGCTGCGCCGGCTGACCGGATCGGACGACCTGCTCGGTGCAAGTGTCGCGGCTGCGGTTGCCGCCTTCGAGCGCGGCGCGACGATCCTGCGCGTCCACGACGTCAGGCCGCACGTCGACGCGCTCACGGTTGCGGGCGCGATCGCGTGATCACGGTCGAGGTTCGGGACCTGCGCGTCTTCGGGCGGCACGGGGTGCACGACGAGGAGCGCGAACGCGGCCAGGACTTCCTCTTCGACGTCGAGCTCGAGGTGGGGGAGCGCGGGACGAGCGACCGCCTCGAGGACGCAGTCGATTACGTCGAGGTCGCGCGGGTCGTCCAGGAGGTCTCCGACGCACGGCAGTACGCGCTGCTCGAGGCGCTCGCCTCAGCGGTCGCCGACGAGCTCGAGGAGCGCTTCTCGTCGGAGCGGGTGCGCGTGCGCGTGCGGAAGCCCGAGGTGCGCCCCGCGGGCCTCGACGGCACGGTGGCAGCCACCGTTACGAGACCGTGACGCGCGCCTTCGTCGGCCTCGGCGCGAATCTCGGCGACCGCGAGGGTACGCTGCGCTCGGCCGTCGATGCGCTCGGCGCCGAAGCGGGAGTCGAGGTCGTCGCCGTCTCGACCCTGCGCGAGACGGAGCCGGTCGGAGTCGGCGAGCAGCCGCTCTACCTCAACGGGGCCGCCGAGCTCGAGACGACTCTGACCGCACGCGAGCTCCTCGACCGGCTGCTCGCCGTCGAGCAGCGCTTCGGCCGTGTCCGCAGCCCCGGCGAGCACGGTCCGCGGACGCTCGATCTCGACCTTCTCCTTTACGACGCCGAGACGATCGACGAGCCCGGCCTCACCGTCCCGCACCCGCACCTGCACGAGCGTCGCTTCGTCCTCGAGCCCCTCGCGGAGCTGGCTCCAGGCCTCGTCGTGCCGGGGCGCGGGGACGTGGAATCCCTGCTCAGAGGGGTACACTGACCCGGCATGTCCCACCTCGATGATCTCGACGAGTACGAGGCAGAGCTCGAGCTGGCGCTGAAGAAGGAGTACCAGGCCGTCTTCGCGCTCTTCCGCTTCTGTGTGCTGACCCAGGACGCGACGTACCTCTGCAACAGGCTCGACGTGCAGCAGGCGGCGCCGACCACGGCCGGCGGGCTGCCGTTCTTCCAGCTCGATCTCGAGGATGTCTGGGTCTGGGACAAGAACCGGCCGACGCGGATCATCCCGCGGGCCAAGGTCTTCACCTCGGGCGACGTCACGGTCGAGGAGCTGCGCGGCGAGGGCGACGAGCCGCAGCTGACGGCCGAGGCTCTTGCCGAGCGCATCGGCGAGCCCTTCCGCCTCGAAGACGAGTAGCGTCCGCGCCGCGATGCTGCTCGCGGTCGACGTCGGCAACACCCAGACCGTCTTCGGTCTCTACGAGGGGTCGGAGCTCGGCGAGCGCTGGCGAATCGCAACCGAGGCGCACCGGACCGGGGACGAGCTCGGCGCGCTGCTCGCGGACTTCCTCGACCTTGGGACGGTCGACGGGATCTGCCTTTCCTCGACGGTGCCGCGGCTCGTGCCGGAGTACGAGCACGTCGCCGAGCGCTGGGCGAAGGCGGAGCTGCTCGTCATCGGCCCCGGCGTGCGCACCGGGATCCCGATCGAGCACGACGCGCCCCGCGACGTCGGACCCGACCGCATCGTCAACGCGGTCGCGGCCAAGGAGCTCTTCGGCGCGCCGGCGGTCGTGGCGGACTTCGGCACCTCGACGAACTTCGACGTCGTCTCGCCGGAAGGGGCGTACGTCGGCGGCGTCCTGGCGCCCGGGATCGAGGTCTCGATGGAAGCCCTCTTCGCGCGGGCGGCGCGGCTGGTGAAGGTCGACTACGTCGAGCCGCCCCAGGTGATCGGCAAGACGACCGCTGGCGCGCTGCAGTCGGGGCTCGTCTACGGCTTCGCCGGTCAGGTGGACGGCATCGTCGACGCCATCCGGGGCGAGCTCGGCGCGGAGGCGCCTGTGATCGGGACGGGCGGTCTCGTCGACCTGATCGCCCCACACTCGCGCACGATCGGCCATGTCGAGCCGTTCCTCACGCTCGCAGGGCTTCGCCTGGTGTGGGAGCTCAACGCAGGGAGCTGAGAGCCGCCGCGGTTGCGCGGATTTCGAGTGAGACCGGGAGCTCGCCGACAGGTGCCTTGAAGAACAGCGTCGCCATCGTGAGCCTGGCCGGGTCGAAGACGAAGATGGTGTCGCGATTCCATTTCGTCCTCTGCTGTGCCCAGATCTCCCGGTAGCCGCGAACCCTGGGCGAGAGTCGCGCGATGGCATTCGGGATCGGCGCGTTCGACACGGTGGCGTGCATGTGTGACTCGCGTATCTCTTGCCGAAGCTCGGCGAGGTCGCAGGGGATCTGTTGTCGGTAGCGAGCTCGCGCGGCCGCGAAGTCTTTCTGCGTGTGGAGGGTCGAGGCGGCGAAGCCGAGATACGCGTGAGGGAATTGGACAAGCGACTCGCCGATCCGGGCGAGCTCCAGCGCTCGGCTCTTGATCGGCGCGCAGCGATCGAGCGGTCCGACCGTGTTACCGCCCTCGATGTTTCGCCAGCCCGGCAGAGACCGAGCAACCGCCGCCGCCAGACGTCTCAACGGGCGCAGATTTGCTCTCGTTCCCAGGGTGTCCGGCACGAGCGCTCCCGGCCGGCCCGCCTTGCAGGGAGGTGTGCGATACCGGGGCGGGTCGTAGGGGTAAAGCGTCCCGCGGTAGATGTGCTGAAGACGGAGGGCAACGGTCTTCGGTATCCCGAGGAGCTCGGCCGCTCGCGGTTCGGTCTTGATCGCCCGGCATTCGGCGAGGTTCTCGGCCTTGATCCCGGAGGCGTGGGCCGACTCGTGCGCGAGGACCGTGACTCCGTAAGCAGTGAAGAGCGGCTGCTGCGCTCCGCGCGCCAGCACCTGCGCCAGGATCTGGCAGACGAACGGCGCCAGCTGGATCCGGTTCGTCTTGAAGAACGTGAAGCCTGAGGCTTCGATCGACTGGTGGTGTGCTCCCGCCCAGGCCTGAAACCGCGGCCAGTCGCGTTGCGACCAGCAGTTCACGATCGCGTGACGGCCCGCCAGGGCGGACGCGACACGATCGAGCTTCACGACCTGATGGGTGGCTGTCGCGGAGATCGGGCCGACCGGAAAGGCCCGGTCGGGATTGAATGCCGCCGCGCTCGCCTGCCCGCCGGCCGCGGCAAGCGTGAGCACCACGGCGGCCAGCAACAACGGTCTCACCGGAGGGCGCCGAGCGTCATGCGCGCAAGATAAGCCCTACCGGCCAGTGCTCACGACGAGGCTGACCTTCGCCCCGAGCGGGAGCTGCCGGCCAGGCTTCGGGTGCTGCGAGATCACGTGATCTCTCGTGACCCGCTGCGAGGCGACGTGCCTGATCCTGCCGACCGAGCAGTCGTGGGACTCGATCGAGAGCTTGGCCGCGGGCAGAGTCTTCCCCTTCAGCCTGGGCACGACGCACGGGTTGGGAGTGCTGTCGAGCAGTAGCCCCTGCGTGATGTAAGGCCCGTAGCGGCCCGCGGCGGCGCAACGGCCGGGCGAGGCGCACGAGACGGGGGCGAGACCGGCGGGCGAGTCGGCCCTCGACGGCAGCGCCGCCTCGAGGCCCCTGGCCCACCTGCCTGCGGTCTCCGTCACGAGCAGCCCTCGGTCCTCGCGCGAGTTGTCCGTGTAGCCCCCCGCGGCAGTGCAGTTCCCCGGCGAAGCGCAGGAGACCGAGGAGAGATAGACGTCCTCTTCCTGCAACTCTGGATGGTTGGCGTTGCGCGGTAGGGCAGCCTCGAGTCCTCTTCGCCACTTGCCGCCCGTCTCGGTCAGCAACAGGCCCTGGATGTTGCCCGGGCCGTGGTTGTACGTGCCCACCGCGACGCAGTTCCCGGCGGAGCCACACGAGACCGAATCCACGTCTACCTGGTAGTCCCCTCCAGTCGCGGAGTTCGCGGGCGGCACCGCCTCCACTCCCGCTCGCCACGTGCCGGCCTTCTCGGTCAGCAGCAGGCCGCGAGGGGTCGTGAGGTCCTTACTCCCGTCGTCGTCGTTGTATGTGCCGACGGCGCTGCAGTTCCCCGCCGACGCGCACGAGATCGAGGTCAGGGAGACCGGTTGGCCCGGGATCGCGTTCTGTGGCAGGACGGCCTCAACTCCGGTTTGCCACTTGCCCGAGCGCTCTGTCAGCAACAGGCCGTTCTCGCCGGAGGTGCCAACCGCGCTGCAGTTCCCGGCCGAGGCGCACGAAACCGAGTTGAGGCGGGCCCCATCGGTGTTCTCGGGCAAGGCCGCCTCGACTCCCGTTCCCCACATGCCGGCCTTCTCGGTCAGCAGGAGGCCTTCTTCCGGGCCAGAGTTGTCCTCATAGCTGCCGACGGCGCTGCAGTTCCCAGCCGAGGCGCACGACACCGAGTCGAGGACGACGAGCGGATGCGAGGCTGAGTTCGCGGGCAGGGCAGCCTCGACCCCGGTCGCCCATCGGCCCGCCTTCTCGGTCAGCAGCAAGCCTGCCTCGCCTCCGGCGGCGACCTGGTACGAGCCCACGGCGACACAGTTTCCGGCGGAAGCGCACGAGACCGAATTGAGCTGGACACCAGGAATTGGAGCGGCGTTCGCCGGAACGGCTGTCTCCACTCCGCTTCGCCACTTGGCCGTCTTCTCCGTGAGCAACAGGCCTTGCTCGAAACCAGATTTGTCCTCGTAGGTACCGACTGCGGCGCAGTTCCCCGCCGAGGCGCAGGAGACGGAGTTGATCGAGACCTCCTCGTTCGCGCCAGTGGCCGCGTTCGCGGGCAGGGCCGCCTTCGTTCCCCGCCAGTGCGTCTTCGCCGGAGCGGACGTGGCCGCCGAGCCACCTGCGAAAAGGAGCAGGGAAACCCCGGCGAGCCCGAGGATCGCCGCTCGTCTCATCTGGATGCCCGACCCCGGCGCATCTTCGCGAGATCGTGCCTGCTCGCGGGCGGGCTGTCTAGCTCAGCCGCCGCCGTAGACCGAGATCGGCAGCGCGTCGAGCAGCACCTCGTCCTCCGCGGTCGGCAGCTCGGCTTCGAGTCGCTCGACGAGCGGCGCGGCGCCTGGCGCGGCCGCGAAGAGCCGCGTCACCACCTCGTCCGTCGTCTTTAGCTGGACGAGCTCCTGCTTGAACGGCTTCGGGAAGCGGCCGTGGCCGAGGTACCAGCCGTAGAACTTCTTCAGGAAGCCGACCGCGCGCTGCTCGCCGAGCTCGCGCACGGCCTCGCGGATGAAGACGACGAGCTCCGCTGCGACCTCCTCGCGCGTCGGCCGGAAAGCCTCGCCCTCGATCATCTCCCGCAAGGCCCACGGGTTCCCCTGCGCCCCGCGCGCGACCATCGCGGCCGCGGCTCCGGTCTGCTCGAGCACGCCGAGCGCCTGCTCGCGCGACGTGATGTCGCCCGACGCGATCACGGGGACGGGGACGCGCTCGACGAGCTCCGCCGTGATCGAGTGGTCGGCCTCGCCGGTGTACATCTGCTGCGCCGACCGGGGATGGAGCGTCAACGCCGCCGCGCCGGCCTCCACGAGCCGCGGCCCGAGCTCGAGGCACGCGCGGGAGCCGTTCGCGACGCCGCGCCGCATCTTCACGGTGACGGGAACCGCGACGGCGCCCGCGACCGCCTCGACGACCCGGCAGGCGAGCCCTTCGTCCTCCATCAGATGCGCGCCCGCGCCGGTCTTCGTCACCTTCCGCACTGGGCAGCCGAAGTTCATGTCCACGATGTCCGCTCCGGCCGCCTCGACCATCCGCGCCGCGTCGGCCATCGCGCCGGGATCGGCGCCGAAGATCTGGATCGCGAGCGGGTGCTCATCGGCCGCGACACGCAGGTAGCCGAAGGTGCGCTCGTTGCGGTGCTCGATCCCGGCGGCCGAGACCATCTCGGAGCAGACGAGCCCGGCACCGAAGCGCCGTCCCTGCCGCCGAAAGGCCTGGATGCTGACACCGGCCATCGGCGCGAGGACGATCCGCGTCGGCACCTCGACCCCGCCGATCGACCACGATTCCCGCAGGTTCACCGGCATCGCACAAGGGTATCGGCGCCTTGTTGACGAGCGCTGATCGCGGGGGTACCATCCGCAGCCGCCGACGGCCGGTAGCCGCCGGCCGTTTCATGTTCTGGGTCCAGGAGGACTGTGGTGAAGGAAGTCATCCTTACGCCTGACGGCTACAAGAAGCTCCAGGCAGAGATCGAAGAGTTGTCGACCGTGCGCCGCCGCGAGGTCGCGGACCGCATCCGCATCGCGCGCGAGTTCGGCGACATCGCCGAGAACGCGGAATACGACTCGGCGAAGAACGACCAGGCCCATCTCGAGGCTCGGATCGCGACGCTCGAGGAGCGGCTCAAGAACGCGCGTGTTGTCACGCGCAAGGAGATCCGCTCGGGCGAAGTCAATGTCGGGACGAAGGTTCGGCTCAGGGACATGGGCGCGAACAAGACGGTCGAGTACCACATCGTCGGCTCGGCGGAGGCGGATCCGGCGGCGATGAAGGTGTCGAACGAGTCCCCGATCGGCAAGGCGATCATGGGCCACAAGAAGGGCGACGTGGTCGAGGCGCCGACGCCGAAGGGCGCCAAGAAGTTCAAGATCATGGAGGTCAAGGCGGCCTAGCGCTAGCCTCCGCTCGAGTGTTCGAGCGGTACACGGAGCGGGCTCGCCAGGTCGTCGTCCTCGCACAGGACGAGGCCAGGGCCCTCCGGCACAACTACATCGGCACCGAGCACATCCTGCTCGGGCTGCTCCGCGAGCAGGAAGGGCTCGCTGCGCGGGTGCTCGAGTCGTTCGACATCACGCTCGAGGAGGCGCGGGCGCAGGTCGCGCGGATCGTCGGCCAGGGCGACGAGATGCCGACCGGCCAGCTCCAGTTCACGTCACACGCGACGAAGGCGCTCAACCTGGCCTTGAACGAGGCGCTCTCGCTCGGTCACGACTACATCGGTACCGAGCACCTCCTGCTCGGCCTCGTGCGCGAGAACGAGGGCGTCGCCGCCAGGGTTCTGCTCGACTTCGGCGCGGACGCGGAGAGCACTCGAGACGCGCTGATCCGCTGGCTCTCCGGCGAGACCGAAGCGCCAGACCCTACGCCGCGCGCGACGAGGCCTGAACTCGCTCCGGAGCGGGCTGCACACCAGCGACGCGGCCGAGCGCTCGCGCTTGTGTTCGCCCTGGGCGTACTCATCGGCCGGGCGACCAGACGCCACTAGACTCGGCGCCCATGGCCGCAAAGCGTTTCCCCGACCGGGACGAGGTCGCGGCAGTCCGCGTCGAGGCCGAACAGCTCGAGCCCGGCGCGACCGACGACGAGACCAAGCGCCGCCTTGCCGGCCGCGTCATGGCGCGGCGCGACATGGGGAAGCTCGTCTTCCTCGACCTCGTCGACCGCTCCGGCCGCATCCAGCTGATCTGCCCGACCGAGCGCACGGGCGAGCTCGACCTCCATCTCGGCGACATCGTCGGCGTGTCCGGCTCCCCGGCCCAGTCCCGCCGCGGCGAGCCCTCATTGCAGGTGGACGAGCTCGAGGTGCTGGCGCGGATCCGCGCGCCGCTGCCTGACACGTTCCACGGGATCGAGGACGTCGAGCTGCGCTATCGCAAGCGTTACCTCGACCTGCTGATGAGCGAGGAGTCGCGCGACGACGTCATCACGCGCGCGCGAATGGTCTCCGCGATCCGCCGCTACCTCGACGGCGAGGGCTTCCTCGAGGTCGAGACGCCGATCCTCCAGCCGCGGTACGGCGGCGGCTTCGCCGAGCCGTTCGTCACGCGCTCGGAGCTGCTCGACACCGAGCTCTACCTCCGCATCGCGGACGAGCTCTATCTCAAGCGGCTGATCGTCGGCGGACTGGAGAAGGTCTACGAGCTCTCGAAGGACTTCCGCAACGAGAGCTACTCGTACAAGCACTCGCCGGAGTTCACCCAGATCGAGTGGTACGAGGCGTACGCGGACTACAAGGACACGGCCGCCCGGCTGAAGGAGCTCGTCCGCCACGCCGCGGAGGGGTCGATCGGCGGGACGAAGACGACGTTCCGCGGCCACGACGTCGACGTGTCGCAGTGGCAGGAGGTGCGGTTCACCGAGGCGCTCGACGCCCACGGCGTCTGGACGCGGGACGAGGCCGAGCTGCGCGCGAAGCTGACCGAGGCGGGTGTCGACATCTCGAGCGACCGCAGCTGGGCGCAGCTCGCCGACCACGCGTACTCCCACTTCGTCGAGCCGGAGCTGATCCAGCCCTCGATCGTCTACGACTGGCCGATCGAGCTGTCCCCGTTCGCTCGCACGACCGACGACGACGAGACGCTCGTCGAGCGCTTCGAGGCGGTCGTGAGCGGGATGGAGATCGCGAACGCCTTCAGCGAGCTCAACGACGCCGAGGAGCAGGAGCAGCGCTTCGCAATGCAGGAGTCGGAGCGGGCTGCGGGCGACGCCGAGGCCGAGCCGGGCGACCCTGACTACGTCGAGGCGATGTCATATGGAATGGCGCCGAACGGCGGCTGCGGCGTCGGCATCGACCGGCTCGCGATGATCCTGCTGGGGAAGGACACGATCCGCGACGTGATCCTCTTCCCGGCGCTGCGCGCGCGCGACTGACTGGACCGCGATCCTTCCTCGTGGGCGTCGCGCGCCCGGCCGATCTAGGTGCCAACCGACCCAGGTGTGCCATCTGCGGCGACATGGGGGTCGGCTACGATGGACTTACCTTCGACGGTCTAGCGGCGGCTACTGAGGAAAGGAGTCGAGGGACTTGTTCGAACGCTTCACTGAACGGGCTCGCCAGGTCGTAGTCCTTGCACAGGACGAGGCCAGGGCGCTCAAGCACAACTACATCGGCACCGAGCACATCCTGCTCGGGCTGCTCCGCGAGG
>DATFSG010000193.1:0-7420 GCA_035262765.1 Gaiellaceae bacterium
GCGCTCGCGCTGGTCGAGAGCGGGACCGAGCGCCACGACGACGCGGTCTACCTCGAGGGAGTGCCGCTCGACGAGGTGGCTGCGCGCGGGCTGCGAGCGAAGATCCGCTGCGGCGGCGAGCGCGTGCCGACCGCGGAGGAGCTGGCGGACTTCATCCGCGGCTGCCGTTCGCGCGGTCTCGTCTTCAAGGCAACGGCCGGACTCCATCATGCGTACCCGACCGACGCGGGCGAGCACGGCTTTCTCAACCTCCTTGCGGCGGCAGTCTTCGGCGACGAGGAGGAAGCGCTCCGTGAGCGGCCGCCGGCGTTCGCGCTCGACGAGACGTCGTTCCGCTGGCGCGACCGGGAGGCGGCGCCGGCACGGCTCGCCGACGTCCGCGGGTCGCTCTTCCACTCGATCGGGACGTGCTCGTTCTTCGAGCCCGTCGAGGAGCTCGAAGGATTGGGGATCGTGTGAGCTTCGGAGCCGGACCGAACGGCCTGCTGTGGCGGGACGGCGACGAGGCGGTCGACCTCTCCGCGCTCGGTGACGTCTTTGCGCAGGGGACGCTGAATCCGCTCATGGCGCAGGGCCGCGCGGCATGGCGAGAAGCGAGCGCCATCGCGCGCGCCCACGACGGCCCGCGCGTCCCGGTGGAGGAAGCCGGCCTCCGCCTGCCGTTCGAGGTCGCGGACTACGTCGACTTCTACTCCTCGCTCGAGCACGCGACGAACCTCGGCCGGATGTTCCGGCCCGACCAGGAGCCGCTGCTGCCGAACTGGCGCTGGCTGCCCGTCGCGTACCACGGCCGGGCGGGAAGCGTGGTCGCCAGCGGGACGGACGTCGTGCGGCCCCGTGGCCAGCGCAAGGCGCCCGACGAAGACGCGCCGACCTTCGGCCCGAGCCGCCGGCTCGACTTCGAGCTCGAGCTCGGCTTCGTCGTCGGCGTCCCGACCTGGCTCGGCGAGCCCGTCCCGGTCGAGGCGTTCGCCGACCACGTCTTCGGCGTCGTCCTCGTCAACGACTGGAGCGCGCGCGACATCCAGGCCTGGGAGTACGTGCCGCTCGGCCCGAATCTCGGCAAGTCGTTCCAGACCTCGATCTCGGCGTGGGTCACGCCGCTCGCGCTGCTCGACGACGCGCGGGTCGAGGCGCCGCCGCAGGATCCGGCGCCGCTGCCTCATCTCGCCGGCGGCCGTGACTGGGCGCTCGACATCGCGCTCGAGGTGGAGCTGAACGGCGAGACCGTCTCGCAGGGAAACGCGTGGTCGCTCTACTGGACGCTGCCGCAGCAGTTGGCCCACGCGACCTCGAACGGGGCGCGCCTGCGGACCGGCGACCTGATGGCGTCGGGGACGATCTCGGGCGCGGAGCCCGGTTCCGAAGGCTCGATGATCGAGCTCTACCGCGGCGAGCGCTTCCTCGAGGACGGCGACGAGCTCGTCCTCCGCGGTCGCGCCGCGAACGGCGTCGAGCTCGGCGAGGTGCGCGGCCGCGTGCTCCCGGCGCGGAGCTGATGCTCTTCATCCGGCGCCCGTCGTCAGCCTGGCTCGATGGGCTGCTCAGCCAGGCTCGCGACGCCGACTTCACGTATCCCGAGGTCGGCGGCACGAAGACCGAGGACTGGCCACGCGGCTACCGCCACGACGTCGACGAGGCGCTCGTCGAACGAGGCGCTGAGACGTTCGACCGCGCCGTTGCCGCGCTTCGGCATTGGCAGGCGCACATCGGGGCCGGGATCGAGGTGATCCCGCGCGGGGCGACGGTCGCCGAGGGCGAGACGGCGCTCCTGCTCATCCGCGCCGCTGGTCTGTGGACCGTGGCGCCGTCCCGCGTGGTCTACGTGGTCGAGGAGAGCGACTCATTTCGCTTCGCCTACGGAACGCTGCCGGGGCATCCCGAGCGCGGCGAGGCGTCGTTCGCCATCGTCCGCAGTGACGGCGACGAAGTCCTCTTCCGCGTCGCCTCCTTCTCGCGCCCGGTCGATCCGCTCGCCCGGCTCACGAAGCCGCTGGCGCGACGGATCCAGCGCCGCTTCACCCTCGGCTATCTCGACGCGCTGAGAGCCGCCGCCGCGGACTGATCCGCTCGGCGCCGCCGTGCGAAGAGCGCGCGATGCCGCCTGCCTACCGCTTCCTCGACCAGTGGGTCGTGCGTGCGCCGATCGACCGCGTCTACGACACGATCGGCGACGCGCTCGGCTACAAGCGCTGGTGGACGGACTTCGTCATCCGCGCGACGGGCGACGAGGCGCCGCCCGAGGTGGGGAAGAAGAACGAGCCGCTCGTGAAGGCGTACCTGCCGTACCAGGTCAACTTCGGGCTCGAGGTGGTCGAGGTCGAGCGCCCGCGCCGCATCCTCTCGCGGCTCTCGAAGCACTTCGACGGCTCGGGCGAGTGGACGCTCGAGGAGAAGGACGGCACGACGACCGCGACGCTCGACTGGCGCCCGTCCGTCAACCATGCGCTGATCCGGTACCTGACGCCCGTGCTGCGGCCGCTCTTCCGCTCGAACCACAACTGGTCGATGCGCCACGGCGAGCGCCAGATCCGCGAGTACCTCGGTGTCGCGGACTAGCCGGCGTCGGCTGCGCGCTTGAAGACGAGCAGGTGCCCGTCGCGCGTGCCCTGCAGGTCGGCATCGAGGGTGAGCGACGCGAGCTCCCAGCCCTCGTCGCCGTACTTCCGCAAGACGTCGTCCAGGTCGTCCACGCGAAGCTTTGCCCTGCCTACCAGCGAGGTGAGCACCTCGGTCTTGTACTCGAACTTCGGCATGGAGTGACCCTAACTCGGCCGGCCGTACACGGCACCCGTGTCGGTCCACGCGGTCATGCCGCTGGTGCTTGCGCCGATGAGGCGGACGAGGCTCGGGAGCTTCCCCGGCACTGCGGCGCGGCGCGTCCCGAGCGTGCACGGATAGAGCGCCTGCTGGCCGATGTACTCACCGCGGCCCGCGTAGTAGATCGTGTGCGAGAGGTGGTAGAGGATCGTCTTCAGGCACCAGGCGTGAGTCGTGGCGGCGAGATGCTTCGCCTTGCCGGTGCGGAGATTGAGCGCGACGTAGCCGGACGGTGTCTTCAGCACGACGGTCGTCGCGCTGGTCTCAGGAGCTGAGCCCTTGTCCGCAAGGAGATAGACGTTCCGGCCGGCCTTGAACGACCATTGCGTCTTGCCGGTCACCGGGTTGAAGCCCTGAATCGTCGCCGAGGCGTCGTGCGAGACGGTCGGGAATCCGCCGTTCATCTTGCCGCTCGCAGTTCCCCTCTCGAGGATCCGGATCCCGACCGACGGAGAGGGCAGGGTCGAAGCCGAGGTGTATCCGGCCTCGCTGCGGCCGGGGCACGGGAGCGGCTGGCCGCAGCTGTACAGGCCCGGCGTTCGCCATTTGACCTTGCCGGTCGCGGTGCTGAACGCGACGGTCATCCTGGGCCCGAACCGGGCGGTGTACCTGCCGCGCCTGACCTGCGGCCGCTTGCCGACACTGCCGACGAAGAGGCCGAGCCGCCCGAACCGATCGAAGTTCCAACCGCCGTCCGACGATGGGTGGTGGGGCAGCGTGAAGATCGCCGAGAGGTTGCGCTTCCAGCTCAACTTTCCCTTCGAGACAGCCAGAAGCTGCTCGGGGCTGCGCTTACCGGGGTCGAAGAGGTCGGGGCCGAGTTCCCGGCCGGGGTAGGCCGCCGTTCCCATCTGCACCACGCCGAGCACGTCGCCGGTCGTGGCCGAGAAACGGAGCTGCCCCCAGCCGACACCGCCGATCTTCCCGTTGACGCAGACGGCGTCGGTCTGGTCGGGACAGATCTCCGGCCAGGTCTCGAAGCTCCCCACCGCGGACTGCCAGACGATGTTGCCCGAGGCCGCATCTCGTGCGGCCACGCGAGCTCTGCCGTACGTCGGCGTCCCGTACGGCTCCAGATAGAAGACCGTCCCCGCCCGCACCGCGAGCTCGACGGGCACGCCCGGGGTCACGTCCCCGGGCGAGGCCGGCGCGACCCAGGCCGTGGTTCCGTCGCTCGCGTTGAGGGCCAACACCTGGAGTGAATCGCTCTGCCGTGCGTAGAGGGCGAACTTGCCGCCGACGGGTGCCGGCTGGCTGACTGCGCCGAGATTCGTGCGCGACCAGCCGTTCCCGGTCGCCGCCGACCGCCCCGAGCCGGCGAACCACGCCGCAAGCGCCGCAGTCCCGCACAGAAGCAGGACGAGAACGCGAACCGGGGCACCGCGCCTCACGGAACGGAGCGTATCGCGGAACCGAACCGGGGTGGCTGCCGTTTGCCCATGAACGAGAAGGAGGCGGTAATGGCAGCTTGGATCTGGATTCTGATCGTCATCGGCGTGTTGGTCGTGCTGGGGCTCGGCATCTTCGGCGTTTTGCAGGGCCGCGAGAAGGCGCGACGGCGCGAGCAGGCTCAGGAGCTTCGGCAGGAAGCAGAGAAGCGGAAGGGCCAGGCCGAGGAGCGGGAGCGGGTCGCGCGCGAGCAGGAACAGCAGGCGCGCGAGTCGCACAGGGTGGCGGCCCAGGTCGGTGCCCGCGCCGACCAGATCGACCCGGACCACAAGCCGCGCGACGACGGGCGCTGAGGGCTCAGCTCGACGAGCTGCGCGGGATCCCGAAGATCCGCCGCGGCGCGGGCGTAGGGGGTGGCTCGTGACCGAAGACGAGCACGTCGATGAGCGTCGCGGCGGCCGAGACGGCCGGAATGGCGAGGATCACGCCGAGGGCGCCGAAGAGGATGCCGACGATCGAGACGGTGACGAGGGTGACGAGCGGCGAGAGACCGACCGAACGTCCCATCACGTGCGGGTTGATCACGTAGCTCTGGAACTCGCGCACGACCACGAGCACGACGATCGCCAGCACCGCGGTGTGGAGCGACTGCGGTAGGCCGACGGCGAGGATCAGGATCACGCCGAGCAGCGGTCCGACCACCGGGATGATCATGAACAGGCTGACGCAGCCGCCCACGAGCAGCCAGTAGTCGAGCCCGACGAGGTAGAACCCTGCGGCGAGCACGGCGCCGATCGCGAAGACCATCGCGAACTTGAGCCGCGTGTACGAGCCGAGGCGGCGGTCGATCTCGAGGTACGTCTGCTGGGCGTTCTCCCGTTTCGCCTCCGGCGCGAGCCGCACGAGCAGCTTGATCATCGAGTCGCGCTCCGAGACCCAGAACCACGTGGCGGCGAGCGTGAAGAGAACGGCGACGATCGCGTCGGTCGCCTTGTGGCCGTAGGCGGCGATCGGATGGAAGATCGCGGTTCCCGAGGGCAGGTCGTGCAGATGCTTGTCGATCCAGGCGAGCACGTCGTGTCGGATGCCGGTCGAGTGCTGGACGCTCGCAGAGCCTGCCGCCGGCTGCGACAGCGCATGCCTGAGCTCGTGCACCGCGGGTGGCACCGCGGCCCAGAAGAACAAGACGAACGTCCCGATGCCGAGCAGGAAGAAGCAGAAAATCGCCAGCGGCTCGGGGACCCGGTGCTTGTGGAGCCATTCCACCCCGGGCCGGATCGCCGCCGCGAAGGTGAGCGCCAGCAGGAGCAGGATGATGATCGTCCTCACCTTCCAGAGGCCGAAGGCGATCGCTGCGACCAGGATCACGCCCACCGCAGCCCGAGCCGCGGTGATCAGGACGTCAGGGCGGCTCGTCTCCGGCCCGACGCTTGGCTCGGGCGTCTCCATGCGAGAAGATGATGCGCAACGGCCAAGACGGAGGAGCTCAGGGGATGACGTTCGGACGACGGTTCCACAAGTTCCTACGGCCGGTCCCGAAGCTGGGACCGCCGAAGGTCCCGGCGCTGCTCGAGCACGAGCGCGAGCGGGCGATGAGGAGGCAGAACCGGGCCGCAGACGCCATCACGGCCTTCAGCGGCTCGATGCTGTTCGTCTACGTCCACATCGTCTGGTTCGGCTGCTGGATCGGCTTCGGAGTCGAGAAGTACCCGTACGGACTGCTGACGATGATCGTCTCGCTGGAGGCGATCTTCCTGTCGACCTTCGTGATGATCAGCCAGAACCGCGCCGACGCCAAGCGCCAGGTGATCGCGGACGCGCAGTGGCAGATGATCAAGGAAGAAGACGCACAGAACGTCCAGCTGCTCGACCTCTCGCGGCAGATCCTGAGCCTGACCACGGAGATCCGCGCGCTCTCCCAGTCGCTGGAGAAGCGATCCGACAGCTAGCCGGCGTCGCGCTCGCCGCCCTGCTCGCGGCGTCGGGGCCCGCGCCGCCAACGAACAGCGCACGGTCGAGCTGAAACCGAGCGTGACGGGGGTCGAGACGGTGCGCGTGACCGGAAGCAGGTCGTTCACCTGCCGCCGGCGGTCTTGCCGTCACACCTTTCGCGTTCGGCCTGGGCGGTCGATCACGCTGCGCGTCGTTCCCGCGATGGGGTGGAAGCTGACGAAGTGGGCGGGCGCGTGCAGTGGGGCGGCGGGTTCGGCACGGCGACAACGCCTGCTAACTACTACAAGACCGTGTACTTCGCGCTCCGGTGAACGCTCCGTAAAGTCCCTTGCTACGGTGGTTTGACCGACTGTTTGCAGGGCAGGCGTCGGCTGCGGCAACTGCCTCATGGCCACCCCCTCTCGCCTCCTGCTTGCCGCCGGCGTCGCCGTACTTGCCGCGCTGGTCTCCGCCGCCTGCGCCTTCGCGTGCGGCCCGGACGGCTACAGCTACGCGGGCTTTTCCGCTCGGGATCCGGCCTATGGGATCTCGGCGCAGATCACATCCTTGGTCGATCTCCCCATCCTCCACGGTCATGTCGCCGGCTGGGTCGGCGTCGGCGGTCCCGGCGAAGGGCCTGGCGGCAGCGACGAGTGGCTCCAGGTCGGGCTCAGCGGCTTTGCGCAGGTAACGGGTAGCGACGCGTACTACGAGGTTGCACGGCCGCACCAAAACCCGGTCTACCACCAGCTCGCTGGCGGCCTACCGGCAGGGAAGACCGTGACGGTCGCAGTGCTCGAGATCCCCCACCGGCCGAGTTGGTGGCGCGTCTGGCGGGGCGATCGGCCGGCCTCGAAGCCGATCTGGCTGCCTGAAAGTCACGACCGCTGGATGCCGTTAGCCACCGCCGAGAGCTGGGACGGCGGCACGGGCGCCGCCTGCAACAGCTTCCTCTACGACTTCCACCACGTCCAGATTGCGCACGCGCCCGGCGGCCACTGGCGCCGGCTCTCCGCGGCCTACGCGATCAAGAGTCTCGTAACGCGCGTTCGCCGCGCCGGCGCCGCCTTTCTGGCCGCCGAGGGGGCAGGACGGGGGCTCATGCGCGGACGCAGACCCTGACTGCGGGGTACGACCCAGTGGGCGCGGCTGGGATCGAACCAGCGACCCCTCGCGTGTGAAGCGAGTGCTCTCCCGCTGAGCTACGCGCCCGGGCGCGGCCTAATGTAGCCGTTCTCGGCGCGCTGTTTCTGTCCACGCGGCCGACAAAATCGCACCA
>DATFSG010000194.1:0-2620 GCA_035262765.1 Gaiellaceae bacterium
CGACGAGACCGAGGACAGCAACAAGGGCGTGGCCGACGTGATCGTCGCGAAGCACCGCAACGGCCCGACCGGCGACTTCAAGGTCGCCTTCATCAGTAAGTACGCGAAGTTCGCGCCCCTTGCCCACTAGCCTCACAGCCAAGTGCCTCGGCTGCGGACGGGAGTTCGCGACCGAGCAGGTCGTCCTTCTCGGCCAGACGTTCCCGGCCGAGCGCTACTGCGAACTGTGCCGGGCCACCGAGGAGGTCGTCGACGAGCAGCGGCGGGCCGACGAGCGCTGGACGCGCGTGCGGGTCCCGTCCGCCTATGACGGCTCGACGTTCGAGAACTTCGAGCCGGTCCCCGACACACGCAACGCGCTCGCGGTTTGCCGGCAGTGGACAAAGGAGTTCCGCGCGGGCACCGACCTGCGCCAAGGGCTTCTCCTGCGCGGCAATCCGGGCGCCGGCAAGACGCACCTCGCGGTGGCGATCCTGCGCGAGGTCATCTGGAGCGACCGCGCGCCCCGGCCCACCGCGCTCTTCCTCAACGTCCCCGGCTGGCTGAACGCGCTGCGCGAGAGCTACGGCGACGGCGAGCCCCCGCCGAACCCGAGCGGCTACGAGCTCGTCGTCCTCGACGACCTCGGCGCGGAGGACTGGTCGAGCTGGGCACGCGACCGCATCTACAACCTCGTCAACCAGCGCGAGCAGCAGCGACGCCTCGTGATCGTGACCACGAACCACGAGTGGCGGGAGCTGGCCGGCCGCGTCGGCGGGCCGACCGCGAGCCGCCTGCGCCGGCTGACCCGCGAGGTGCACGTGGACGCCCGCAACGACTACCGCGAGCGCGAAGCCGCCTAGGCCGGCGTCATACTTCACCGCCGTGCCTAGCACCGTCATCGTGGGCGCGCAGTGGGGCGACGAAGGCAAGGGCAAGATCGTCGACCTGCTCGCCCGGGACTCCGACCTAGTCTGCCGCTACCAGGGCGGCCCGAACGCCGGCCACACGATCGTCGTCGGCGAGGAGACGTACAAGATCCGCGCGCTGCCGACCGGGATCGTCCGCGGCAAGCCGTGCGTGATCGGCAACGGCTGCGTGGTCGACCCGGAGGTGCTGATCACGGAGCTCGACGAGTTCGAGCGGCGCGGTCACCCGACCGGCGAGGTCTACGTCTCGGGCAATGCGCACCTGATCATGCCGTGGCATCTCGCGATCGACCAGGCGAGCGAGCGGCGCCTCGGCAAGCTCGCGATCGGGACGACGAAGCGCGGCATCGGCCCGTGCTACGCGGACAAGGCCATGCGACTGGGGATCCGCGTCCAGGACATCCTCGACCCGAAGATCCTGCGCCAGAAGATCGAGGTCGCGCTCGCGGAGAAGAACCTCTGGCTCGAGCGCGTCTACGAGACCGAGCCCTTCGACCTCGAGACCGTGGCCGGTCAGTACGAGGGTTACGCGCAGCGGCTGCGCCCGTACGTCGCGGACACGTCGCTCTACGTCGACAGCGCGCTGCGCGACGGGAAGCGCGTCCTCTTCGAAGGCGCGCAAGCGACGCTGCTCGACCTCGACCACGGCACCTATCCGTTCGTGACGTCCTCCAACCCGGTCGCGGCGAGCGCGGCGACCGGCGTTGGCATAGGCCCCCAGCGGATCGATCACGTGGTCGGCGTCTCGAAGGCCTATGTCACGCGCGTCGGCGAGGGGCCGTTCCCCTCCGAGATCGCGGGCCCCGACCAGGAGCGAATGCGGGAGCTAGGCGGCGAGTACGGGACGGTGACCGGCCGCGAGCGTCGCTGTGGCTGGCTCGACCTTGTGGCCCTGCGCTACGCCGTGCGCGTCAACGGGATCGACCAGCTCGCGCTGACGAAACTCGACGTGCTCTCTCACTTTGCGGAGCTCCCGGTCTGCGTGCGCTATCGCACCCGCGACGGGCACGAGACGCCGGACTTTCCCGCGCACCAGAGCGACTTCCACGCTGCCGAGCCCGTCTACGAGACGGTCGAAGGGTGGAACGAGCCGCTCGACGCGTGCTCGTCAGTCGGCGAGCTTCCGGAAGCGGCGCGCAGCTACGTCGAGTTCGTGGAGCGCGAGCTCCAGGTCGAGGTGACGCTCGTCGGCACCGGCGCCGAGCGGTCGTCCGTCCTCACCCGGGCGTAACCGCGGCGGCGAACGCACGCGCCTTCAACTCGAACGGCCCCTCCGGGCTGCCGAGCTCCCGGAACAACTCGTTGTGCGCCTGCTCGCGCTGTTCGGAGTCGAGCGACGCGAGCCACTGGCCCGCCGGCCCGACGCCGTAGTCCATGGCTTTCCAGAACTCGTCGAAGTCCCGGTAGCCGGCGGTCACGTCGAGCTCGGCGCACTCGACCTCGCCGTGCGGCGCGAGCAAGTCGTGAATCTCCTGCGGCGTCCGGTAGCGGCGGGGCTCGGTGGCACGCGAGGCGCCGACCGCCTCCGCAGCCCGGTCGATAGCGGCGAACATGTCGACCTCCGCGACGCCCCACATGCAGACCGCGACCCGGCGGGCGACGCGCGCCATCTCCGCGATCGCCGCCGGCGCGTCGGACATGAAGGCGACGACGAGCTGCGCGAGCGCCACGTCGAACACACCGTCCCCGTACGGCAGGGACTCGGCCGGAGC
>DATFSG010000195.1:0-6861 GCA_035262765.1 Gaiellaceae bacterium
TAGAGCACGAGCGAGCCCGCTTCGGGCTCGCCCTCGGGCGGCTCGTCCTCGGCCAGGCGCCGCTGCACGACGGCTCGGGACAAGACGCCCACCAGGCGCCCCTCCGCCTCGACGACCGGGACGCGCTCGAGATCGTGCTCCTCGAGGAAGCGGAAGGCGGCGTCGAGCTCGAGCCCGGCGTCGAGCGTGAAGTTCGGAGGCTCGGCGATCTCGCGGAGGCTCACGGAGCCCGGATCGCGGCCGGCCGCGACCACCTCGCGCACGAGCGTCTTGCGCGTCACGACGCCAAGCAGGCGCCCGTCGCCCTCGGTGACGAAGATCGCGCGGACCTCGCCGCTGTCCGCGAAACAGCGCCCGGCGTCCTGCGCGTTCGCGCCGGCCGCGAGCGTCGTCGGCTCGGGCACCATCGCGTCGCGGACGGTTTCGGGGCTCATCGTGTGCATTTTCGCCTCTACGGATAGATCCCGCGAGCTTCGAGCGCCGCGGCGACCTCACGAATCGCCGCGACCATCGCGGCCTGGCGGAGCGTGATGTGCTGGTGCTCGGACACGGCGTAGACGCGATCGAGGGCGTCACCCATCTTTTCGGACAGCTTGCGGCGGATCTCGTCGCGGTCCCAGAACAGCCTCCCGAGGTCCTGCACCCACTCGAAGTAGGAGACCGTGACGCCGCCGGCGTTCGTGAGGATGTCCGGCACGACGGGGATACCGCGCTCGCCGAGGATCTCGTCGGCCTCGATCGTCGTCGGCCCGTTCGCGCCTTCGACGACGAGCGACGCGTGGACGCGGTCGGCGTTCGCGCTCGTGAGCTGGTCCTCGCGGGCGGCGAGGACCAGGACGTCGCAGGGGAGTTCGAGGAGCTGTTCGTTCGTGATCCGCTCGCAGCGGTCATAGCCCTCCAGCGACCCGTGTTCGGCGACGTAGGCGTGGAGGGCCGGGACGTCCAGGCCCGCCTCGGAGTGAACGCCGCCCGAGACGTCCGAGACCGCAACGACCTTGGCGCCGCGCTCGTGCAGCTCCGACGCGGCCACTCCGCCGACGTTCCCGAATCCCTGCACGACGCACGAGCGCCCGGCGAGCTCGTAGCCGAGGCGCCTGGCCGCCTGGTCGGTGACCATCACGACGCCCGCACCGGTCGCCTCGCGCCGGAAGACGGAACCGCCGATCGAGATCGGCTTCCCGGTGACGACCTCAGGCACGGCATAGCCGCTCTGCATCGAGTACGTGTCCATCATCCAGGCCATCGTCTGCTCGTTGGTGGCCATGTCAGGCGCCGGGATGTCGGTGTGCGGGCCGATCTCGCGGATCAGCTCCGAGGTGAAACGGCGTGTGAGCTTCTCGAGCTCGCGCTGCGAGAGCGCGTGCGGGTCGCAGCGGATCCCGCCCTTCGCGCCGCCGTACGGGAGCCGCAGGAGCGCGCACTTCCACGTCATCCAGGTCGCCAGCGCGGCGCACTCGCCGAGCGAGACCTCGGGGTCGTAGCGCATGCCGCCCTTCGTCGGCCCGAGCAGCGTCGAGTGCTGGACGCGATAGCCGGGGAAGATCTGGACGGTGCCGTCGTCCCGGCGGAGCGGGACGCTGACGATGACCGCGCGCTCGGGGAAGCTGAGCCGCTCGGCGACGAGATCCGAGACGTCCGCGTACGGGAGCGCCTGCTCGTACTGAGCGCGCGCCATGCGGAACAGCGGCGTGTCCCACTCGAGGACCGGCTCGGTCGGCGACGCATCCAGCTCGGACACTCGCCGGAGTGTACGGTCGGGCGTCGGTCGGCGGTTCAGCTGGGGTGTCCCTGGGGCCACCCCGTGCCTCCACCCACCTTCGAGCCTAACGGGAGAAGGTGCGCGTGTCCGTGACGGATTCGTCGCGGGAGGCTGGCGACTCGGAGTCGTCCGCGGCCGCAGCAGAGAGCATGCTCTGTCCCTCCATGTCGGTCGGCACGGGCTCGCCGAGCAGCTCGAGCACCGTCGGCGCGACGTCGTACAGAGCGCGCTGCGGCCCGGCTCCCGCCGGCACGCCGTCGGCGACGAGCACGTAGAGCCCTTCGTGGGCGTGGTTCGCGTCGTCGGGCCCGGTGTCGTTCTCGAACACGTGCACCGTCCCGGTTCCGACCTGGCCGACGCTCCGCCAGTAGAGATCGCCGAAGTAGACGAGCAGGTCCGGCGCAATGCCACGCGCCTCGGCGTACAGATCCTCCGGCCGGTGCGCCACCGTCCCGATCGGCCGGCCCTGGTCGTCGCCCAGCGCCTCGAGCTTCTCCTTCAACTCGTCCCGAACCCGCTCGTAGTCGTCCGGGGAGACGACTCCCTCCGGCTCCCGCCCCGCGACGTTGAGGAAGAGGCGGCAGTAATAGCCACCCTCGCCCCACGCGACGGTGCGCGACCAGTCGATGAGGTCGGGCGTGAGGCGCGTCGGCTCGGTCGGCTCCTCGCGCAGCACGAGGTACCCCTCGCGCCGCAGCCACTCGTTGACGCAGATGCCGCCGTCCATCCGTTTCGCGCCGTGATCCGAGACGACGAGCACCGCCGTGTCGTCGTCGGCGAACCGCAGCAGCCGCGCGATCTTCGAGTCCAGCCGCTTGTAGTACTCGAGCATCGAGTGCTCATACGGATTGCCCGGCTCGAACAGCCGGTGCTCGGAGTCGGTGAAGCGCCAGAAGGCGTGGTGGATGCGATCGGTGCCCATCTCGACCATGAAGAAGAGGTCCCATGGCCGCGTCTCGAGCAGGTGTTCGGCGAGCCGGAACCGCTTCTCGGTCATCTCCTCGATCTGGTCGAGCAGGCGGTCCTTGTCCTCGGAGCGGAAGTTCTCGACGTCGACCATGTAGTGACCGACGACCTGCTCGATCTCGTCCTTCAGCTCAGGCGGGTACGTGTAGCGGCTCGTCCGCGTGTCCGGCGTCAGGAAGCAGGAGACCATCTCTCCCCTGACGCGGCTCGGCGGGTAGGTCTGCGGGACGCCGAGGACGACGACGTCGCGGTCGCGCGCCGACAGGATGTCCCAGACACGAGGCACGCGCACCGCCCGCGAGTCGGCGAACTCGAGCTGGTCGTAGGAGTGGTCGCGCCGGTTGCGGAAGCCGTAGAAGCCGAGCGAGCCCGGGCTCCGCGAGGACGTCATCACCGACCATGCGGGCACGGTGATCGGCGGGTCGCAGGAGCGCAGCACGCCGAAGGAGCCCCGCTCGGTGAGCGAGCGGATGGTCGGCAGCTCCGGCAGCCAGCGGTCGAAGACGAACTGGGGCGCAGCGCAGTCGAGCCCGATCACGAGCACTTTCTTGGCCATGGAACCCACGTTAGTCGCGGGGCAGCCCGAAGCGTTCCGCTGCCAGTCCCGCGAGCTCCCCCGCGGCGAGGCAGATGCCGCCCCGCTCGCGCACGGCTTCGATCAGCTCGAAATAGAGGCGGTCCCAGCCACGCGCACTCGGCGCGTCGAAGCGCTCCGGATGCCAGAGGATCGAGAACCCGCCGCCGTGCTCGGCCGCCCAGTCGAGGAGCGAAAGCACGCGCGGCCTGGCCGCGTCGGCGGAGAGCCCCGCGTAGCGCTCCTCCGCGAGCGTCGCATCCATCACGGCCAGCGGCAGCTCGAGCAGGTCGGCGGGACGGTCGTTCGCGAAGTCCCAAGGACGGAACGGGTGCGCGATCCCCGCCCGGAAGCCGAGCGCGTCCGGGAACCCCAGCGACGTGTCGTAGCGGAAGCCGATTCCGGCCAGCGGTGCGAGGTTCCGATGGGGATCGACCCGCAGGTAGTGGTAGCGCTGCCCGATCAGCGGCCCGTCGAGCTGCGCGAGCAAGAGACGCTCGCGGGCAAGGCGCTCGAGGTCCTCGGCCGCGAGGTAGCTCCCGTGGAGCCCGATTTCGGAATCGGTCGCGAGCAGTGTCTCGACGAGCTGCGGCCGCAGCCGGTCGTACGCCTCGGGCGCGGCTCCGTCGGCGCGGTGGCCGTGGCCGGCCATAAGGAAGAAGGTCGAGCGAGCGTCGTGCGCGTTCTCCTCGGCGGCGATCTCGGCAAAGCGCCAGTTGGGATCGGTGCGGCGGAGCTTGTGGAGCGGGACGCGCGCGAGCCCGCGCGCCTCGTGCACGGCCGGGCCGGCCTGCCCCGCGAGCGCGTGGCTCTTTAGTCGCGCGGCTGCCCCGCGGACGCCGATCCGCGTCCAGCGCCAGGGGACGTCGACGTCGTGAGTGAGCGCGACGGCGAAGCGCGCTTCCCGGTACAGCGGCGGTTCGACGCCGAGCTCCCGGCGCAGCCGCTCGAGTGGCGGGTCCAGCGGATCGAGGCACGAGGACGCGGCGAGGAAGCGTCCGTGCCGGTCGAGCTCCGCTCCGCGCTCCTCCACCCGGGCCAGGTGGAAGAAACCCGCCGCGAGGTCGTCTCCGGCGGGCAACTCGCCGCGCTCGACCGCCTCCCAGGCGTCCGCGCGATAGGGCAACTCCTCACCGAAACGCACGTCGGACGCTCCCACCATGTCGAGCACCCAGCGCGCCCGCTGCTCGACAGAAGCGGGGATCGCCACGGCGCGAGTCTAGTGCCCGAGGCGGATTGGCCCTCCAGGCAGCGGGCTACCATCGGCCCCGTGACGCTGCGCACGCCGGCCAGGCCGGACAGCACGCCCCCAGCCGGGAACGAGAAGCCGAAGGGGCTTGGCTCACAGCTGGTCGAGCTCAGCCGCCACTCGGTGATCTACGGCATCGGTGGCCTCATCTCGCGCTTCCTGTCCGTCCTCATGCTGCCGCTCTACACGAGCTACGTCTCGGCGGGGGACTACGGCCGGGTCGAGCTCCTCATGACCTTGATGGCCGTCGTGGTCGTCGTGGTTCGAGGCGGCGCCAACTTCGGCTTCATCCGCTTCTACTTCCTCGACAAGGACCGCGAGTACCAGCGCCGCCTCGTCCGCACCGTCTTCTGGGCGCAGATGACGTACTCGACGCTGGCGATGGCTCTCTGCATCCTGTTCGCGTCGCAGATCTCCACCCTGCTGGGGATCAACGACACCGGCCCACACCTGCAGGGGAGCGGTGCGAGCCTCGTCGTCGCAACGGCCGTCCTGCTCTGGGTCAACGTCAACTACGCCCAGATGACCAACCTGTTCCGGGTCGAGAAGCGGTCGGTCGCCTTCACCATCGCGACGCTCCTGAACATCGGGATCACCGTCCCGCTCACGGTGATCCTCGTCGTCGTCTACAAGGAAGGCCCGCTCGGGATCATCGTCGGCAACCTCAGCGGGACGCTGGTCGTGTACATCGCGCTGCTCGGCTACCGCCGCGAGCAGCTCGGCCTCCAGTTCGACGGGAAGCTCCTGCGGTCGCTGAACAAGTTCGGGTTCCCGCTCATGGCGGCGGGGCTCGCGATGTGGGTGACGAACTTCGGCGACCGCCTCATGCTCAACAAGCTCCTGCACGGCCACTACGCCATCGTCCAGGTCGGGCAGTACTCGCTCGCCAACAAGATCGGCTCGGCGATGGTGCTCCTCTTCACCGCTTTCCAGATCGCCTGGCCTGCGTTCGCCTACTCGATCGACGACGAGAAGGAGGCGAAGCGCGCCTATTCCTTCGTCCTCACGTACCTGATGTTCATCGCTGCCTGGGCGGCGGTCGGCCTGAGCCTCTTCGCGCCGTGGATCGTGCACTTCCTCGGCCGCAAGCCCAGTTACTGGCCCGCCGCCAACGCAGTGCCGGCGCTTGCCTTCTCGAGCGTCTTCTTCGCCGGGTTCATCGTCGTGACCATCGCCACCGGCCGCATGCGTAACACGAAGTTCAACTGGATCGCCGCGACGGCGGGCGCCGTCCTCAACTTCACCCTGAACCTCTGGCTGATCCCTGCGTACGGGATGGTCGGAGCGGCCTACGCGACCCTCGCCGCGTTGATCTGCATGATGGTCGTGCGGACCTGGAACGCCCAGAAGCTCTACCCGGTCCAGTACCAGTGGCGACGGGTGGCGGTCATCCTCCTCGTCGCCGGCGTGCTGACGGGAATCGGCGAGGCGCTGCCGCGCTCGATCGCGGTGGCGGTCGGCCTGACGCTCGTGTTTCCGCTGGTGCTCGCGCCGTTCGGCTTCTACCTCCCGGCCGAGCGGCAGCGCCTGAGGCGACTGCTTCCTGCCCATAACTAGACTCGCGCGGATGTCTGAGAGGGGCACGGCCGTGGTCGTCGAGGTCGCCTGGGTGAACGGCCTCGCGGCGATCCGGTCGCTCGGGCGGCACGGGCTGCGCGTACTCGCCGTGGACAATCGCCCGTATGCGCTCGGCCTGCGCTCGCGCTATGCCGAGGCGCGCCTCGCGCCCGATCCGCTGGACGACGAGGGCGGCTTCGTCGCGGCGCTGCGGTCGATCGCCGACGAGACCGACGACGTCCTGCCGATCTTCCCAACGCACGACGAGCACCTGAACGCGATCGCGCGCCATGCCGACGTGCTCGGCGAGCGCTACCGCTTTCCGTTCCCGAGCTGGGACGTGCTGGAGAAGGTCCAGAGCAAGCGCCACCAGCTCGAGACCGCAGAGGCGGCCGGCGTCCCGGTCCCGCGCACGCTCTATCCGACCTCGGCCGAGGAGGCGCGCGCCGCCGGCGAGGAGGTCGGCTTCCCGCTCGTCGTCAAGCCGTCGGCCAACGTCGGCTTCCGGCGCAGCCAAAAGCGCCAGCTCTTCCGCTGCGAGACGCCGGCCGAGCTCGAGCACGCCTACGAGGCAGCCGCGCCGTACGAGCCGATGGTGCAAGAGCTGATCCCGAGCGGGCCCGATGAGATGTGGACGCTCGGCAGCTACCTCGATCGCGACGGCCAGGCGCTCGGCCTCTTCTCGGGGCACAAGCTGAGCCAGACGCGCGGCTACATGGGCAGCGCGCGGGCGGGCGAGGCGCTCTGGGTCGACGA
>DATFSG010000196.1:0-2249 GCA_035262765.1 Gaiellaceae bacterium
CTGGTCACGCTGGGGGACATCTTCGGCGACATCCCGCCGCAGGCGAGCCCGCTCGCGGTCTGGCTCGGCAAGGGCATCGACGGGATCCCGGTCTACTGCGACCTGGCCCGCATGCCGCACCTGCTGATCGCCGGCACTACCGGCTCGGGCAAGTCGGGCTGCCTCAACACCGTCCTCACGTCGGTCCTCTTGCGCGCGACGCCCGATGACGTGCGCCTGATCCTGATCGACCCGAAGCGGATCGAGCTGAGCCACTTCGAGGCCGTGCCGCACCTGCTCACGCCGGTCGTCTCGAGCCCGAAGGAGGCGAGCGCGGTGCTCGCCAACTGCCTCGCGGAGATGGAGCGCCGCTACGAGCGCCTCGCGACCGTGCGCGCCCGCAACATCAACGAGGCGAATCGCGCCTTCCGCCAGCGCGGCGAGCCGACGCTCCCGTACGTCCTCGTCGTGATCGACGAGCTCGCCGACCTGATGATGGTCGCGCCGCAGGCGGTGGAGGACGCCGTGATCCGGCTCGCCCAGAAGTCGCGCGCCGTCGGGATCCACCTCGTCCTCGCGACGCAGCGGCCTTCCGTGGACGTGATCACCGGGATGATCAAGGCGAACGTCCCTTCGCGGATCGCGTTCGCCGTGTCGTCGCAGACCGACTCGCGCGTCATCCTCGACTCGGGCGGCGCGGAGTCGCTGCTCGGCCAGGGCGACATGCTCTTCAAGCCGCTCGGCACCTCGCGGCTGCAACGCGTGCAGGGCGCGTACGTGTCGGAGGAGGAGATCGCGCTCGTCGTCGAGCAGACGCGCCAGCGCGAGCAGGAGCTCGACGAGAGCTATCTCGAGCTGCCGGAGGTCTTCGCCGAGTCGAGCGACGACAACGAGGACGGCGAGTTCGACCCCGACGACGACCCGCTGCTCGACAAGGCGATCGAGATCGTCGTCCAGACGCAGACTGCCTCGGTGTCCCTCCTGCAGCGCCGCCTGCGCGTCGGCTACACGCGCGCGGGACGGCTGATCGACATGCTCGAACGCCGCGGGATCGTCTCCGGCTACGAAGGCTCCAAGCCCCGGCGTGTGCTGGTGGACGAGAGCCAGTACCACTCGTATGCGACGAGCGAGTAGTTCCCCCTAGTGAGCGGGGGCCGAAGGCAATAGGATCGGCCGGTCAGACCATGGGGAGAACAGGAGGGCACATCTTGAGATCGAGGACACGCACGCTCGGCGTCCTGGTGGCGGCAGCAGCTCTCGTCGCGTTCGTCGCCGCAGGTTGCGGCGGCGGTGGCGGTAGCGGTGGGAACACCACAACGACGTCGGCGGCGAGCAACTTCACGGCGGCGCTCGTCAGCGACGTCGCCGGCTTCAACGACAACGGGTTCAACAAGAACCAGCTTCTGGGCCTGAACAAGATGCATTCGCAGCTCGGGATCAAGGCGCTGCCGAAGGTGTCGCATTCGTCGAGCGACTACGTCCCGAACTACAACGCAGCCGTTCACGGAGGAGCCAACCTGATCATCGCCGCCGGCTTCCTGCTCGGCGACACGGTGAAGAAGTACGCGAAGCAGTACCCGAACATCAAGTTCGCGATCACCGACGATCCGGTCAGCGCCATCGGTGGCTACAAGAACGAGATCGGCATCACCTACGCGACGCAGGAAGTCGGCTGTCTCGTCGGCGTTCTGGCCGCGAAGGAAGCCCAGCAGATGAACGGCGGCAAGCCCGGCACGATCGGCGCGGTCGGCGGTATCAAGATCCCGCCGGTCGACTCGTACATCGCCGGGTATCAGTACTGCGCGAACAAGGCCGTACCGGGCACGAAGACGACGACCCAGTACTCGAACAGCTTCACCGATGAGAGTGCTTGCGCGACGGTGGCGCAGAACGAGATCAGCGCCGGAGCCAAGGTCGTCTTCCAGGTCGCAGGCCTCTGCGGCGATGGTGCGCTCAAGGAAGCGTCGAAGCTCGGCAAGTGGGGCATCGGCGTCGACGTCGACGAGTACCACGTCGCGTCGAAGATCCTCACCAGCGCGACCAAGAAGACGGACGTCGGTGTCGAGACCGCGATCCGCCTCGCGGAGTCCGGACACTGGCCGAGCGGCAAGGACATCACGCTCGACCTGAAGAACCACGGCGTCGGCGTCGGCACGATCAGCCCGACGGTGCCGCAGGCGTGGAAGAACCTGATGAACCAGTACCAGTCTCAGATCATCGCCGGCACGCTCACGCCGCCGGCCACGCTGAGCAAGTAACGACGACCCGAC
>DATFSG010000197.1:0-3612 GCA_035262765.1 Gaiellaceae bacterium
TGCTGAGCAGGTCCTCGCGGTCGAGGCCCGCCTCGCGCACTTCGTGCAGCGACCCGACCGGGCCTGCCTCTCTTGCGATCGCCATCGGGACGAAATCTAACGATCCCACGCGAAGGCATCGCCGATCTGCTGTAGGCGCCTGCGTGTTTCGTCGTCGCAAAGCGCGCCGGCGAGGCCTGCTTCGTACGCAGCGCGTGGCGTGACGCCGAGCGCGGCGGCCGCCTCGTAGTCGCGCGAGAGGTCCGTGTCGAACATCGCCGGGTCGTCGGTCGAGATCGAGCAGCGGACGCCTGCGGCGACGAGCTGCGGCAGCGGATGCTCTTCGAGCGACCGCACCGCGCCGGTGCGGAGGTTCGAGAGCGGGCAGACGTCGAGGACGGTGCCGCGGCCGGCGAGCTCGGCCACCAGGCCGGAGTCCTCCACCGAACGGATCCCATGCCGCAGCCGGTCGGCGCCGAGCGCGTCGAGGGCTCCGCGCACCGAAGGCGGCCCCGCTACCTCGCCGGCATGCGGCACGGAAGCCAGCCCGAGCGACTTCGCGAGCGTGAACGCCGGCTCGTACGGCTCCGGCGGGTACTCGGCCTCGAGCCCGCCGAGGCCGACCCCGAGGACGCCCCGGTCGCGGTACTTCGCCGAGTAACGGACGACCTGCTCGGCCTGCTCCGCGGTCGCCCCGCGATAGATGTCGGGCGTCAGCCGCACCTCGACGCCGTGCTGCTGACGCGCCTCCGCGGCGCCGTCGCAGTAGCCGCTGAAGATCTCGTCCCAGTCGACGCCGCGGGCGACGCGCTCGGCGGGCGAGAAGATCGCCTCGAGATAGACGGCTCCGTGCGAAGCGGCCTCGGCGGCGTAGTCGGTCACGACCTGCCGGAAGTCCTCGGCGGTGCGGAGCGCGTTCGTCGTCAGGATCCAGACCTCGATGAAGTGCGCGAAATCGCGGAACCGGTAGAGCGACTCGAGGTCATCGGGCAGCGCGTAGTCGTTCCGCTTCGCGATCGCGCGCAGCGTGTCCGCCCGCACCGTCCCCTCGAGGTGGACGTGCAGCTCGATCTTGGGGGCCGGCATCAGTTCTCCGCGATCGCTGTCTCGGCGCCTGGAGCGTGCACGCCGAGCTCGGCGACGAGGCTCTCCGCGTCCTCGTGGCTGCGCGTCCAGACGTCAACCGTGTGCCACGACGAGGAGGCCTGCCAGCCTTCCCCCTTCAGCTGCTCGGAGAGCCGCTTCGCGTCGCGGTGATGCGGCAGCGTGACCGTTACCGTCCAGGAGCCGTCGCGGGTCTCGTACTCCTCGTCTTCGTCCCCCTCCCCGTCCTCGTCGTCGGCGGGCTCGGTCGGGTTCCCGTCGCGGTCTTCCCACTGCTGCTCGTCGTGGTTCCAGTGTTCGACCGAGGATTTCAGGTGGCCGAGCGCGTGCCGTTCGAGCGCGGCACGCAGATGGTGCTCTGCCGCACCCGCGGCTTCGGGGCTGTCCGCGTACGCCACGAGGGTGTGGCCCGCGCGATGGAGCCCGATTTCGGCACCGAGCTCGCCGACGATCTCGTTGACGATCGGAGCCAGCGCGCCTTCGGCGTCGAGCTCGATCACCAGCCGCCACTCCTCGCCCACGCCGGAGTCCTACACGAGCGGGCTAGGCGCAGTGCCGGGCATAGAACGCAAGGTACTGGCGCATGTGCGAGTGCCAGTAGCTGCTGTCGTGCCCGCCCGGCCAGACGTGCAGCTGCGCGTGGATCCTGTGTGCGTAGTCGACGGCCGCGTTGTGAAACGGGTCGTCGGTGCCGACGTCGATCCAGACCGGGGCGGAGTAGTGCGGCGGGTGGTTGAAGATGTCGTGTCGCGCGTAGTCCTCGGCGTCGTCGAACGCGCCGGCTGCGCTGTCGGTGCCGCTGAACCAGAGCGCAGGCGAGTGGCCGCCGACCGCGCAGAAGTGTCCCTCGGCGCCGAGGAGGAGCGCGCCGTAGCCGCCCATCGAGATCCCGCCGATCGCGACGCGGCCGTGGCGCGGGACGATCTCGCGCAGCACCATCGTTCCCCACCTGCCGTCGACGCGGTTGTGCCAGTAGCTGTGGTCGCCGCCGTCGGGCAGCAGCACGACCGGCGCCCGCTTCCCGAGGTCGTGCAGCGCGTCGAACAGCGACTGGCTGAGCATTCCGGACGGCCCGCCGCCGCGGCCATGCAGGAGGACGAGCGTCCAGTTCCCGTGCTCGGCGGGCACGATGCGTATCGGGTGCAGGTCGCCTGGAACGTAGGGGCCGTGCAGCGTGTAGTGCTCGACCTTCGCGCCGCGCGTCGTCCAGTAGCCGCGAAGCAGGTCGCGGACGACGATGTAGCCCGCGACGGCCAGGAGGGCGACCACGGCTAGGGTCAGGATGTGGCGAAAGCGGCGGACTGGCTGCGGGAAGAGCGTCGGAAGGTCCTCGGAGACTGGGTCGCATTCTGTCTCGGTTGCGGCGCCGCGCGCCGCTGGTTCGAGGAGTTCGAGGCGGAGATGCCCAACACCTGCCCGCAATGTGGCGGCGAGTTGCTGCGTCGCTGTCCCTCGTGCGCCGCGCCGTTCTCATCGCTCGCCGTCGTCGACTGCGAGGACTGTGGCGAGCCTGTGCGGCCGAACGAGCTCTTCGGTTCGAAGATCAGGCGCGCACCGCGGATCTGAGCTAGTGGAACCCGTGGTCGCTGAGCGACTTGCAGATCTGTCGCCCGACTGTCCCGAAGCCCGAGCCGTAGAGGTCGACCTCACCGCCCTGACCGCTCCCCCGGCATACTCGCACGGCGCGGCCGTAGTCGATCTTCGGGTTCTTGGTTTCGCTCCATTTGTGGCCGAAGGCGGTCGACAAGGCGCGGCTGATGCCGAGGCACGCGGCCTGCTCCTTCTGCTCCGAGCCAGGGCCGGTCGCAGAGAAGTAGTTCGCCGAACGCTGGTCGTACACGCGGCACGTGAGCCGGCTACTGCCTCCGCACGCGGCGGTTACGGCGGCGACGCCGAGGAGCACCACCGCGAGCGTTAGTGCGACGCGCCACTTCACATGGCGTTCTTACAGCGCCTGCGCCTCGAGTTCAAGGACAGGACGGCTAGCCGAAGGGGTTGTGCCTGAGCACCCTGCAAATGCGGTGGCCAGCCGATCCTCCGGGGGAGTCGTACATGTCTATCCGGCTGCCGTCTCCGGCCGCCTTTTGTCCGCACATTCGGACGGCGTGGCTGTAGTCGATGTTCGGGTTCTGATGCTCGCTCCATTTGTGCCCGAAGATCCCCGTGAAGGCGCGGTGGGTTTGCCGGCAGGCAGTCTGAACTTTCTGAGTCGACGCCCCTCCGCTGAAGGTGATGTGGGCTGCCGAATGCTGGTCGTACACGGTGCAACTCGGCTGCCCAGCGCCGCCGCAACCTGCGGCTACGACGCCGAGAAGCGCCACCGCGAGCGTGAGTGCCACGCGCCACCTCACACGTCGTTCCTACAACCCCCGCGCCCGGGGGTCAAGAACTAGAAGATGTCGTTCTCGCGGAACCCGGGCACGACCGGCCCGGTCATGATCTGCGAGAAGCGGATGACCGTGACGAGATCGCCCGGCTCCACAGTGCGGTTGTAGAGCTGGCCGAGGAAGTTCGCCATCTCGTCGGTGC
>DATFSG010000198.1:0-4096 GCA_035262765.1 Gaiellaceae bacterium
CACGGGTTCGAATCCCGTATGCGCCTCTCTACCCGCGGAACACCGGCGTCTCGAACAGCGCGAGGCGGTTCCCGCCGAAACCCTCCCGCTCGCCCTCGAAGAGCTCGAGCACGATGCGGTACGACTTCCGCGGATCGAGACTGATCGGCACGAGCGCACGAGTCTCCGGCTCGGCGAAGGTGTCGAAGCCCCCGCGCCAGGTGCACGAGGTGGCGACCTGTCCGATCGTCTCGAACTCGTCATTGCCGGTCACGACGCGATCGGCCGCCCCCCGGGCGCCGGCGTCGAGGAGCGTGTAATACAGGTAGATCTCCTTGCCCCGAAGGTTGTCGACCTCGACGGTCGAGCGCACCTCGGCCCCCACACGGGAGGGGTACTGGCCGTACCCCGGGAGGCCCGAGACGTCGTGGTACTCCGTCCTCGACACGGGGAAAACGGGCGCGTCGATGAAGCGAGCGCTCGCGCCGCCGAGGCACGGCTCCGCCGCCGGGTCGACCTTGAAGAGGAGGCCGACTCCGCCTGCAGCGACCGCGACCACGCTCCCGGCTATGGCCAGGGTGGCGGTGAGGCTCCATTTCCTGCCTTCTTTCGCCGCGGGCTTTGCCGCGCTCGCGGAGGACTCGGGCTCTTCGCTCACCGCGACCGCTTGAAGATGGCGGCGACCGCATCCCCGCCGCCCTTGGCCTTGGTGGCGCACGAGGGCTGCTTCCCTCGACAAAGGGTACTCGCGCTGCTGTGCCAAACCGAAAAGACATACCCGGGACCGTGGTGCGCCGTCAGGTGGACGGGGCTGTCCCAGGAGTAGCTCGCCTTGCAAGCAGGGGAGTACGTGCTCGCCGCCGTGCACTTCGTGATCTGGTGGCTCGCGTCGGTCACGGTGCCCTGGCCGACAACGTTCACCTGCAGACCAATCGACTTCGGGTGCGGCGGAGCCAACGCCCCGACCACACTCTTCACGGTCACTGGGCCGTCGACCACGAGCCCGCAGGTGTAGCCGTAGCCGGTGCAGCCGCCGCTCCACGTACTGGCGATCGCATACGACTGCTTGTCGGGCAGCAGCTCGACGAGAGTCCCGGTCGGAACAGAGGTCGTGCACTGCTGCTCGCCCGGACAGCTGAATCCGGGGATGGAGCTGCTGACCGCGGCGATGCTCGCGGCCTGAACTGTCAGCTGCTGTTGATTCCCGGGGCCGAGCGGCGTGGTCGCGAACGCCGCGCTCACCTGCCGAGCGCCCTTGTGCACCAGGACTCGGCACACCTGCCCGGAGACACCTGCGCACGCACCACCCCAGCCGCCGAACGAGCCCCCCGCGGCGGGAACCGCCGCAAGCTCGACGGTACTTCCGATCGGCCGTGAGAAGAGGCAGCCGGCGGACACGGCGTTGCACGTGTCCTCGGTGCGGCGCACAGCGCGGACGGTGCCCGAGCCGCCCACCGCGATCAGGACGTTGCCGAGCTTGGGCGTGTAGAACGCGCGGGCTGTGGTCGCAGACTTCGGCGACACCGCGCAGAGCAGCGCTTTTCCGCGACACGCGCCGGCCCAGCGGGTGAATCTGAACCCAGGGGTAGGCTCGGCTTGCAGGAGAACGGAGGATCCTGGCGGTACTGACAGTCCGCAGTCGCCCTCGCAGCGGAAGTGCGACCCATAGGCGACGACCTTGCCGTTCGTGGCTACAACCGTCAGCGGCACACCAGCGGACGCAGCCGAGCCCGCACTCGCCGTGGCGAGAACCGTGGCGACCCCCACGATCATCGCGAACTGTCTCAAGCGCCCTCTTCCCGCAGATGGTGCAGCAGGGAGCTTTTAACGCATTGGTTGCCTAAAGTCCAGCGATCCCTGCCGGCTGGGAACCCGACGGCGGTAGCCCACCAAGCCCCCTGCGGTGAGCAGGACGAGCAGGCCGCCGGCAACCGCGATCGTCCAGTGGCCGTGCCACGCCGGAACGCTCGGGTCAGTGACTGCGGCCGCGAGCGCGAACTTCTCGCCGAGCGGGTCGAATGAGATCTGCGGCAGAAACGCTCCCTGCGCGTGCACGTGGAACAGGTGGCGGGCGTTGTGCAGCGGGCCGACGATTCGTCTCGCACCGACGAAGCCGTTGGCGAACGAGCGCTCGTTGAGGCTGTCGATGCGGACGAACGAGCCCGTGTGCGGCGCGTCGATGAGGTACCCGTCGCCGACGTAGATCCCGACGTGCCCGGGCTCCTTGCGCGTTCCGTCGGAGCCGACGAAGAAGACGAGGTCGCCCGGCTGCAGCCGCTTCGGCGAGACGTAGACGGAGTCGGGCGAGTAGTACTGCGAGGCTGCGTAGTGCGGGAGCGAGAGCCCGAGTTTCCCGAACACGTACATGACGAGGCCCGAGCAGTCGAAGCCCGTCTTCGGGCTCGCGCCGCCCCACGTGTACCGCACGCCGAGGTACTGCATCGCGGTCGAGACGACGGGGTTGTGCTGGGCGGCCGGTGAGAGATCGCCCTTGACGAGCACGGGATACGGCAGGGCGGGGAAGTCGGGCGGTGCTTTCCCTTGCTGCCCGCCGTGCTGCTTGCCGTCGTGCGTCAGCGAAAGCTTGCCGTCCTGCTGCCTCTGTCGCCCACCACCCGCCTGCCCTTGCTGCTTCGGCTTGGCGACCGGTCGGGGTACCGCCGCGAATGCCACCACGACAGACGTACCGGCGGGCAGCGAACCATGCGCGCGCAGGAGGCGGAGAACGAGCGGCGCCGTCACCCGCCCGACAGTCGCCCCAAACGTGAGCTGTCCCCAGTCCGCGACGTGCAGCGACTGCCCGGCCTCGACGCTGGCAGGCGTCCCTCCGATCGCGAGTCCCATCACGCTTCCCCTACCGGCCATCGACTGCACGCTGCTGGCGGTTACGGCGCCGTCGAACAGGGAGACCGACTCGACCGTGACCCTCGTCGATTTGCACCCCCAACCGCTCTCGGCCGAGGACGCGAAGGCGAGGACGGATCCGTAGGCCGACGGGCCGAGGCTCGCACCCGGCGTCCCGAGTGCGATCGGCGGATGCGCCGGTGGCAGGACGGCGGCCGCTCCGCCTCCCACGCAGCCGTTCGGCAGCGAGAACAGCGAGAGCGCGGCGTAGGACGGCGTGGTCGTCGTCGTTCCCGTGGTCGTCGTGACCGTCGTCGTCGTTCCCGTGGGCGTCGTGCCGGTGCCTGCGGCACGCGCCGAGGCGACGCCGAGCGCCGCCGCGAGAACACCCAAGACGAGCAGCCAGAGCCCACGCTGCATCGCGACAGTGTGACGGACGCCTCGGTGCTTCGCGCCAGCCGATCGACGTCCCCGGCGCCCGACTTTTGACGGGGGGCACTCCCGATGAAAACATGTGGCTGCAAATGCGGCACTTCCACGGGGTCAAGGCAATCGCGCTGGTCACCGTCGTCTCGGCGCTGGCGGCGAGCGCGTGGACCGTGGCCGCCCCGGCAGCTCCGCGCTCGACGCAGAAAACCGTCGCCGGCACGGTGTCGTGCACGACGGAGCAGGGCTCGATGCAGATCAGCGCGTTCGCCTACCGCCCCGATCCGTTCGACTATGCCGCCGCCACCATCTACACGGGGCCGCCGAACACCCCGGCGACCATTCCCCTCGTCCAGGTCGAGACGGACAAGTCGAACTACGCCCTGGACGACGGGTGCAGCCAGACGAAGAAGTCCGTCCGGTTCACCCATCGCGGGCTCACCTCGGCCGGCGTCGTGAAGGCCGGCTACTACCAGTCGCTGACCGCCTATTGCGGAGCACCGAGCCGCATCATCGTCCGCTACCGCTTCGGCTTCGGCACCTCCGGAAAGCCGGCGACCGCGACGATCGCCGTCTGGGCCAAGCGCAAGAAGTCGTCCAAGCTGCACGAGATCGGCTACGTGCAGTGGTCGCGCAACAGATCGATTACCTATTACTCGCGGAAGAGCTGCGTCGGCCAGTACTAGGGCTTAGCCCGTCCGACCATCGCAGTACCCTCGGCCGAGCTTGGCCAGCCATCTGATCGACGCCAGGGGAACCGTCGAGCCCAACGTCGACCCTAAAGGCGTCGAGTCGCGCCTCCGCGACGGTGTCTTCCTCTGGCTCGACATCGACAGTCCCACCGAGG
>DATFSG010000199.1:0-21100 GCA_035262765.1 Gaiellaceae bacterium
ATCCAGCCGCCGTGGGTGTGGGGGATCATCGCGCTCGCCGCGCTCGGCTACGGGCTCGACGACCCGACGCTCGGCAAGGCGGTCGAGGGCTGGCAGGGCTTCATGGTCGAGGACGGCGAGCGGCTGCGCCCCGAGGCGTGCCAGTCGCCGATCTGGGACACGGCGCTCGCCGCGCTCGCGCTCCGCGCCTGCGGCGTCTCCGCCGAGCACGGGGCGCTGCGCAAGGCGGGCGACTACCTCCTGCGTGAAGAGGTGACCGTCAAGGGCGACTGGGCGATCCGCAAGCCGGACCTCGCGCCCGGTGGCTGGGCCTTCGAGTTCGAGAACGACCTCTATCCGGACGTCGACGACACGGCCGTCGTCGCGCTCGCGCTGCACGAACTCGGCCGCGGCGAGGACGAGATCGCGCGGGGGCTCGACTGGCTCGTCGGCATGCAGTCACGCGACGGCGGCTGGGGCGCCTTCGACGTCGACAACCGGGCGATGTGGCTCTACAAGGTCCCGTTCTGCGACTTCGGCAAGGTGACCGACGAGCCGAGCGCCGACGTCACGGCGCACTCGCTCGAGACGCTCGGGACGCTCGGCTATCACGGCGGGGCGGTGGAGCACGGCCTCGAGTGGCTCCTGTCCGAGCAGGAAGAGGACGGCTCCTGGTTTGGGCGCTGGGGCGTGAACCACATCTACGGCACCGGCGCCGCGCTGCCGGGGCTCGAGGCCTGCGGCATCGAGCCGGACCACCCGTCGATGCGCCGGGCCGTCAACTGGCTCGACTCCGTGCAGCAGGAGAGCGGTGGCTTCGGCGAGGACATCCGCTCCTACGCCGATCCCGCCTGGCGTGGCCGGGCGGATTTCACGACGGCTTCGCAGACTGCCTGGGCGCTGCTTGCCTACCTGGCCGCAGGAAACACTGAAGATTCGGGCTCCGGCAGGGCGGCAGACTATCTCTGTGCGTCGCAACGCACGGACGGTGACTGGCATGAGGAGCACTTCACCGGTACAGGATTCCCGCTCGATTTCATGATTCGCTATCACCTCTACCGCATCACATTTCCGCTTTTGGCACTCGGACGACTGAGAGAAAGGTTGGCTGGATGAAGTTCCCGCTCGCATCGACGGTCTCGATCGGCAAGTACGTCGCCGCTCAGCAACGCAAAGGCGAGCGCTATCCGCTCGTGCTGATGCTCGAGCCGACCCTCGCGTGCAACATCGCCTGCATCGGCTGCGGGAAGATCCGCGAGTATGAGTCGAACCGCGCGCGCCTTTCGGTCGAGGAGTGCGTCGACGCCGCCGTCCAGTGCCCGGCTCCGGTCGTCTCGATCTGCGGCGGCGAGCCGCTCGTCTACAAGGGGATCGACGAGGTGGTGCCGCAGGTGCTCGAGCTCGGCAAGACGATCGAGCTCTGCACGAACGCGCTGCGGCTCGAGCAGTGCCTCGACTGGTTCGAGCCGTCGAACCGCCTCAGCTTCGTGATCCACCTCGACGGGATGCGCGAGATCCACGACTACGTCTGCGACTACCCCGGCCTCTGGGACATCGCGATCGACGCGATCAAGACGGCGCGCGAGCGCGGCTTCCGCGTCACGACGAACACGACGATCTTCAAGGAGACCGAGGTCGGCGACGTGGTCGAGATGATGCGCTACCTCACCGACGAGGTCGGCATCGACGGGATGATGATCGCGCCCGGGTACCAGTACTCGCAGATCGATCCGGCGCTGACGATGACGCGCGACGAGCACGAGGAGAAGTTCCGGGTGATCCGCGCCGCGACGAAGGAGCACGGTTACCGCTGGATCGCCTCGCCGATCTACCAGGACTTCCTCACCGGCAAGCGCGAGCTCACCTGCGCGCCGTGGGGCTCGATCACGCGCAACCCGTACGGCTGGAAGGGCCCGTGCTACCTGCTCACCGACGGCATCTTCCCGACCTATGAGGCGCTGCTCGAGGGGATGGAGTGGGAGGCCTACGGCCCCGGCAACGACCCGCGCTGCGAGCACTGCGGCATCCACTGCGGATTCGAGCCGTCGGCCGCCTTCGAGGCATCGAGCAACCTGAAAGAGACCGTGCGGAGTCTCGCGTGGACGCTGACGGGCTGACATTCGCCGTGGCGACGACTGCGGAAGAGCGCGTGGCGAAGCGCCTCGGTCTGACCACCGTGCGCGTCGGCGTCGGCGTCGCGAACGGCGTTCCCGAGGGGCGGCTCGTCTCGTTCGGGCTCGCCGGCTCGCTCGGCGAGCTGGGCGTCGGCGACGTGCTCGACGCGACGCGCGTGGTCGACGAGACCGGCGCGACGCTCTGGGAGGGGCCGGGGCTCGGCGTCCGCGGCGCTCGTCCCGGGGTCGTTCTCGGCGGCGACGTTCTCGTGCACGACGTGGCCGAGCGCGCCCGCCTGCGCGAGGCGAGCGGCGCCGACGCGGTCGACATGGAGAGCGCCGTCCTCGCACGCAGCGGCCGGCTTGCCGGCGTCCTCCGCGCCGTCTCCGACGACGCGGGCAGCATGATCGAGGGCGTGGACACGACGGTGCACGCCGACGGCCGCACGAACATTGCCGGCCTCCTGCGCTGGGTCGCGACCCGCCGCGGCAACGCGTTCCGCTCGATTCAGGACGCGCTGAAGGCGCTGAACGCGCTCGAGAGGGCGGTCGCCACATGAGAGGCCGCGTCCTCCTGGCGGCGCCGCGCTCCTTCTGCGCGGGAGTCGACCGCGCGATCGAGATCGTCGAGCGCCTGCTCGAGCAGTACGGCGCGCCGGTCTACGTCCGCCACGCGATTGTCCACAACGACCATGTCCTCCGCCGCCTGGAGAAGCTCGGCGCGGTGTTCGTCGAGTCCGAGGACGAGATTCCGGAAGGTGCGATCTGCGTCCTCTCCGCGCACGGCGTCTCGCCGGCTGTGAAGGAGAACGCGCAGGAGCGCGGGCTGCGCGTCGTCGACGCCACTTGTCCGCTCGTGAACAAGGTGCACGCCGAGGCGCGGCGTTACGCCGACAGTGGCCATCTCGTGGCGCTCGTCGGCCACAAGAATCACGTCGAGGTGATCGGGACGCTCGGCGAGCGGCCGGACTCCACGATCGTGATCGAGTCGCCGGAGCAGGCACGCGAGCTCGACACCGACAAGCCCGTCGCCGTCGTCACGCAGACGACGCTGTCCCTCGACGACGTCGCCCCGATCGTCGACGCGCTCGAGGACCACCTCGGCACGCTGCGGCGGCCGCACGCCGACGACATCTGTTACGCGACGCAGAACCGGCAGGACGCGGTAAAGGCGATGGTCGCCCAGGGCGCGACGCTCGTGCTCGTGATCGGCTCGGAGACGAGCTCGAACGCGCAGCGGCTCGTCGAGGTCGCGCAGGCGGCCGGCGCGCAGGCGACGCTCGTCGACGGGGAGAGCGAGCTCGACCCGACGCTGCTCGACGGCCACGAGACGATCGGCCTCACGGCAGGCGCGTCGACGCCTGAGGAACTCGTGAGGGCGACCGCGGCCCGGCTGGCCGAGGCCGGCTACGCGCTGCCGGAGGAGATCGAGGTCGCAAAAGAGGATGTCCACTTCAGGCTGCCCAAGGAGGTCGCACAGGCATGACGACCGTCGAAGTCCCCTATTCGATCGCCGCGGCCCTCCCGTCGCTGTCGGTGATGGACATCACGAACGACGTCTCGCGCGAGGTCGCCGAGTCGGGCGTCAGCGCGGGCATCGCGTACCTCCACACGGCGAGCACGCTCTCGCTCGTGCGCGTGCAGGAGCGGGAGACGGGCTTCTTCGAGGACTTCGAGCAGCTGCTCGAGCGCGTCGTCCCCGGGAAGCTGCGATCGCGCGAGCAGCTCGTTGCGTTCCTCCTCGGCCCGCGTTCGGAGCAGATCCCGTTCGTGGACGGGACCCTCAGTCTCGGCCAGTGGCAGCGGATCCTTCTCTTCTCGCTCGACGCGCAGCACCGTCCCGAGTGGACGCTCACCGTTCTCGGCTAGCCGGCTAGGAGTACCGTCGGGCTTGCGATGCTCGTCCTGACCCGAAGCGATGTGGAGGAGCTGCTCGACCTCGACGCGCTCCTCGACGCGCTCGCGGCCGCCCATGCGGAGCTCTCGGCCGGTGAGGCGTCGCTCGTGCCTCGGGTCGGCGCCTTCGCACCGGCCGGTGTCCTAGGCGGGATGCTCGGCTACGCGCCTTCCGCAGGGCTCGGCTGCAAGCTCGTCACGCTCTTTCCCGAGAACCGCGATCGGCCGACCCATCAGGCGGCGATCGCGCTCTTCGATCCGGAGACGGGCACACCAACGGCGCTGATGGACGGGACCTACATCACGGCGACGCGTACCGCTGCGGCAGCAGCGCTCGCGACGCGCCTGCTGGCGCGGCCGGATGCGCGCGTGCTCGCGATTCTCGGCACCGGCGTGCAGTCGCGGTCGGCGCAGGAGATGTTCCCTCGCGCCCACGACTTCGCCGAGGTGCGGGTCGCCGGCCGCGGCGAGTTCGAGGACGCAGTCCGCGGAGCGGACGTCGTCCACGCGACAACGGCCTCGCCGGAGCCGGTCGTCCGCTTCGAGTGGCTGAGCCCCGGGACGCACGTGAGCTCCGTCGGCTCCACCCTCACCGGCGGCTTCGAGCTCGACCCGGCGATCGTCGAGCGGGCCGACGTCGTGGTCGTCGAGCAGCGCGATTCGGCGTTCGCACCGCTTCCCGCAGGCGCGCCGGAGCTGGATCCGCGCGGCCGCGACGGAGTCGTCGAGCTCGGGGAGATCATCGCCGGCACGAGTGGCGGGCGCAGCTCGGGAGAGCAGATCACGTTGTACAAGTCGGTCGGCGTCGCCGTCCAAGACCTCGCAGCCGCAGCGCTCGTGCTCGCGGCCGCGCGGGAACGCGGCGCCGGGCAGCAGATCGAGCTGGAGGAGATTCACGCATGACTGACAACGACTTCAAGCCCGGCCTCGAAGGTGTGGTGGCGGTCGAGACCGAGATCATGGAGCCCGACCGCGAGGGCGGCACGCTTCGCTATCGGGGCGTCGACGTCGAGCCGCTCATCGGCGAGTACCCGTACGAGAACATCTGGGGCCTGCTCGTGGACGACGACATCCACTCTCGGATGCCGCTTCCCGAGCCGTTCGAGCCCGTGGGAATCACCGGCCACGCCCCGGCCGACCTCCAGGCGCAGACGGCGCGGCTCTCGGGTCTGTGGGAGCTCGGCAAGCTCAACGAGATCTCCGACGACCAGGCCCGAGAGGATCTCGGCCGCATCTCGGGTCAGATGATGTCGATCGTCGCCCGGTCGGCGCGGCTGGCCGACGGCAAAGAGGATGAGGTGCCCGGCGAGACGGTCGAGCAGGGCAAGACGGCAGCGGAGCGCTTCCTGCTGCAGTGGCGCGGCCACGCAGATCCCAGGGCGGTCAAGGCGATCGACACGTACTGGATCTGCACGGCCGAGCACGGGGTGAACGCGTCAACGTTTACCGCCCGCGTCGTGGCCTCGACGGGAGCGGACTGCGGCGCAGCGCTTTCGGCGGCGGTCGGCGCCCTCTCCGGCCCGCTGCACGGTGGCGCCCCCGCGTACGTCAAGCCGATGCTCGAAGAGGTCTCGGCGATGGGCGATCCCGAGAAGTGGGTGAGCGACACGCTCGACTCCGGCAAGCGGATCATGGGCTTCGGGCACCGCGTCTACCGGGCAGAGGACCCCCGCTCGCGGATCCTGAAGCAGACGGCGCGCGAGCTCGGCTCGCCGCAGATCGAGATCGCCGAGCGCCTCGAGGAGGCTGCGCTGGCGGAGCTCGAGCGGCGTAAGCCTGACCGGCCGTTGAAGACCAACGTCGAGTACTACTCGGCGCTCGTCCTCGACATCGCCGAAGTGCCGCCGCCTCTTGCCCCCGCGATGTTCGCCTGCTCCCGTGTCGCCGGCTGGTCGGCTCACATCCTCGAGCAGAAGCGGACGGGCCGTCTCTTCCGTCCATCGGCGCGGTACGTCGGCCCTGGTCTGCGCACGCTGCAGGAGGTCTAGTTGAGGCGCCTCGCGCTGCTGCTCGTCGTGGGATTCGCCCTCGCCGGGTGCGGCGGAGGCCACGGGGGCATGTCGACGACGAACAGCCTCTCCGCGACCGAGCGAGAGACGATCGTCAACAACTGGGAGAAGTTCTTCTCGAGCGAGACCGCGGTTGCCGGCAAGGTCGCGCTGCTCCAGGATGGCTCGAGGTTCAAGGGGCTGGTCACGAACTTCGCGAACAACCCGCTCGCCAAGAACGTGAGCGCGACCGTCTCCTCGGTGAAGCTCCAGGGACAGGACCGGGCGAAGGTCGTCTACATCGTCAAGTTCGGCGGAGCGTCGCTCCCGAAGCAGACCGGGACGGCGGTGCTCCAGGACGGCACCTGGAAGGTCGGGAGCGCGAGCCTCTGCAAGCTCGTGTCGCTACAGGGCAGCACTCCGTCCGTCTGCAAGTCGTAATCTCGGCGCGATGAGCGCGATCGCCGCGGTGCGGGGGCGTCACGCGCGCGGAGCGGCCCTCGCGGCCGTCTGCGCGATCCTCTTCCTCACCTTCCTCGACAACACGATCGTCAGCGTCGCGCTGGCGAACATCCAGACATCGCTCGGCGTGAGCGTCCCCGGCCTGCAGTGGATCGTGAACGGCTACATGCTTGCGTTCGCCGCGCTGATGCTCACCGGTGGCACGCTCGGCGACCTGTTCGGACGCAAGAAGGTGATGCTCGGCGGCGTCGCGATCTTCTGCGTCGGCGCCGTGATCGCAGCGGTCGCGGATGGTGGCAGCCTCCTCATCGCCGGCCGCATCGTGATGGGGGTCGGGGCGGCGGGCTCCGAGCCGGGCACGCTCTCGGTGCTCCGCCACATCTACCCCGAGCGCCAGGCGCGCGCGCGTGCCCTCGGCGTCTGGGCCGCAGTCTCGGGGCTGGCGCTCGCGCTCGGCCCCGTGATCGGGGGCGTCCTCGTCGACGGCGCGGGTGGCTACCGGAGCATCTTCTGGTTCAGCCTCGGCCTCGGTGCGCTGTGCTTCGCCGCCGCGGCTGTGACGCTCACCGAGAGCAGCGACCCGGAGGGCCGGCAGCTCGACGTGCCCGGGCTGGTGACGGGCGCTTCGGCGATCCTGGCGGCGACCTTCGCCGTGATCGAGGGCGAGAACCGGGGTTACACGACGTGGTGGATCGTCCTCCTGTTCGCCCTCTCGGCGGTGCTCGTCGTCGCGTTCGTCGAGGTCGAGCGACGGGTTCCGGACCCGGTGCTGAAGCTCGAGTTCCTCCGCGACCCGACCTTCACCTCCGCGAACGTCGTCGCCTTCGCGACCAACCTCGCGGTCTTCTCGGTCTTCTTCTTCACGGCGCTCTACCTGCAGCTGATCTCGAACTTCTCGGGCTACCAGATCGCGGCTGTCTTCACGTCGCTCGCCGTGGCGATGATCGTGGCCGGACCGATCGCCGGTCGCTGGACCGCGCGGGTCGGGCCGAAGGTGCCGATGGTGGTCGGCTGCGCCCTCGCCGGCGTCGGGCTCCTGCTCACCGACTGGAAGCTCACCGTCACGACGACCGTTGCCTCCCTGGCCTGGCCGCTCGCGATCGCCGGGCTCGGCTTCGGGATCGCGCTCGTGACCATGACGCAGTCGGTGCTGACGCTCGTCCGGCCGGAGGAGTCGGGCATGGCCGCTTCGACCGTGAACACGAGCCGCGAGCTCGGCGGCGTCTTCGGCGTCGCCGTCCTCGGTGCAGTCGTCAACCGCGCGCTCGTCGGCGGCCTCACGCACAAGATGGTGGCGCTGCACATCCCGCACATCTGGCAGAAGGTGGCACTCGACATCGTCACGACGGGCGGGAGCATCAGCGCCGCCGAGAAGAGCTTTCCCACCCACGGCCACATATCCCTGATCGCCAAGGTGTTCGTCGCCGCCGAGGACTCCGCGGCCCACGGTGTCCATCTCGCGCTGCAGATCGCCGCGGGAATGGTCATCGCCGCAGGGGTCGTCGCAGCCTTCGCGGCGCGGCATAGGGTGGGGCACGTGGATGAGGTGGAGGTCTAGTGCCGCGGGCGGTGCTGATCGGAGGTACGGGCATGATCGGCCGGGCAGCCGCGCGCGCACTTGCGCGGGACGGCTGGGAGGTCGTCGCTGTCTCGCGTTCCGGCGAGCTCCCGGAAGGGCTTGCCGAGCTCGGTGTCGAGTCGGTCGTGGCCGACCGAGCCGACGACGCGCAGTTGCGGGCGGCGCTCGGGTCCGGCGCGGACATCGTCTACGACAGCGTCGCCATGAATCGCGCGCACGGCGAGCAGCTGAACAGCCTCGAAGGGCTCGTCGGCTCGGTCGTCGTCATCTCGACCGCCTCCGTCTACGCCGACGACCAGGGACGCGCGTTCGACGGCGAGGGTGGTGAGCCGCCGCAGCTGCCGGTACCGATCGTCGAGACGCAGCGGACGGCCGAGCCCGGCGACGCGACCTACTCCACCAACAAGGCCGAGCTCGAGCAGACGCTGCTCCACGGCCCGCTGCCCTCGACCCTGATCCGCGCGTGCGCCGTCTACGGCCCGGGCGCGAAGAACCCGCGCGAGCTCTACTTCGTCAAGCGCGCTGTCGACGGCCGTCGCCGCGTCGCGATCGCGTGGAACGGCGAAAGCCGCTTCAACACGGTGTCGGCCGAGAACCTCGCCGAGCTGATCCGCCTCGCGGCCGCGCAGCCCGGCGACCGTCTCCTCAACGGCGGCGACACCGACCCTCCGTCGACGCTCGAGATCTGCCGCGCGATCGGCGGCGCCTTGGACTACCAGTTCGAGCCAGTTCTCCTTCCGGCGGACGAGTTCAACAACCCCTGGGGCGTGCCGGCGGGTTCGCCGCTCGTCGTGTCGATGGAGGCGGCGGAGCGCGAGCTCGGCTACCAGCCGGTGACGAACTACCCCGAGGGAGTCAAGGAAACGTGTGCCTGGCTCGTCGCCGAGTTGGAGAGCGGCCGCAACTGGGACGACTCCTACATCGCGGCATCGCTCGACTACGAGGCCGAGGACGCCGCGCTGGCGTCGGTCGCGTGATCGACCCTGCCGATTATCGCGACCGCTTCCCGATCCTCGACACCTGCACGTACCTCATCAACCATTCGCTCGCGGCCATGCCCGCGGCGGCCGAGGACAACCTCCGCGAGTACGCGCGTGTCTGGCGCGAGCGCGGGATCCGCGCCTGGGCCGAGGGCTGGTGGGAGATGCCGGTCACGGTCGGCGACCAGCTCGGGCGGATCCTCGGCGCGCCGCCCGGCTCGATCGTGATGCACCAGAACGTTACGGTCGCCGAGGCGATCGTCCTCTCCTGCTTCGGCGGGACGGGCGAGCGCAACCGGATCGTCTACGAGGAGGCGAACTTCCCGTCGGTGCGCTACCTCTACCAGGCGCAACCGGGGCTCGAGGTCGTCGCCGTGGAGGACGACGCCGCGATCGTGGACGCGATCGACGAGCGGACGCTGCTCGTCCCGATCAGCCACGTCCTGTTCAAGAACGGCGAGATTCAGGACGTCGGGCCGATCGTGCGCCGCGCGCGCGAGGTCGGTGCGCACGTGGTGCTCGACTGCTACCAGTCCGCGGGCGTCGTGCCGTTCGACCTGACCGAGCTCGGCGTCGAGTTCGCGGTCGGCGGCAGCGTCAAGTGGCTGTGCGGCGGGCCGGGCGCCGGCTGGCTGTACGTGCGGCCGGACGTCGCCGAACAGCTCGAGCCCACGCTCGTCGGGTGGCAGGGGCACGCCCGCCCCTTCGCCTTCGAGCCTGAGCTCGAGTACGCCGCAGGCGCGCGGCGCTTCCTTACCGGCACGCCGAACGTCCCTGCGCTCTATGCGGCGATAGCCGGCTACGACGTCATCGAGGAGGTCGGCGTGCCTCGGATCCGCGAGCGCTCGCTCTCGCTCACGCAGCTCCTGATCGACCTCTGCGACGAGGCGGGCCTCGAGGTCGTCTCGCCGCGGGAGCCTGGGCGGCGTGGCGGCACCGTCACCGTCTCGACTCCCGACCACGCCGCGTGTCACAAGGAGCTGGGCGAGCGCGGGATCGTCTGCGACTTCCGCCCGGATCCTGTGGGAGGCATCCGGCTTGGCCCGCACTTCTTCAACTCGGAAGACGAGGTTCGGCACGCGGTCTCCGCGCTGGATGACATCGTCGTGACCGGCGCGTACGAGCAGCACGCCGGCGCGCCGTCCCTCTTCTGAGGGTCGGCTGCCACAATCGCGGGCCGATGTAATGGGGCATGCGGCGGCTGTTGCTTCTCGTTCTCGTGGTCCTGGCGCTCGGCGCAGGCTCCGGTGCCGCGCGCGCGCAGTCGGCCTCGGTGGGCGTCTACCCGTCGGGGACGACGTTCTCGGCCACGGGCGCCGCGCCGGCTCACGCCGCGTCCTCCGTCTCGCTCGCGATGCCGGTCGGCGGAGTCGACGACGCGACAGTTCTCGTCCGCGGAGCGCAGCAGGTCTCGATCGACTCGCCGACGACCGACTCGCCGCTCCAGCTGAGCCTCTTCTTTGCGCACTACGTCTCGGTCGACGGGAAGGCGGTGCCCGACGCGCTGATGCCCTGGGACGGCTCGCAGCGCTCGACCGAGCACACGAACCAGCCGCTCTGGCTGCAGGTGACCGTCCCCTACGGCACGACGCCCGGCACGTACCACGGCTCGGTCGTCGTCGACGCCGACAGCACGAGGAGCGTGGTCCCGCTCACGGTCACGGTTGCTGCGGTGACACTGCCGCAGCCGAATCAGGTCTCGGGGAGCCTGCTCACGGCCTTCAACTTCTCGCCGCAGTCGTACGCGAACAAGGCGGCCGGCCTCTACGGCGTCTCGCCGGAGTCGACGCTGCCGGGCCTGTTCAGCTTCTTCGCCTCCTACCGGCTCTCGCCGAACAGCTGGGGCTACGGCAATCCGAAGGCGGCCTCCGGCTACACGAGCGACCGCCGCTGGTGGCTCGACAAGACGGGGCAGATGGTCGCCGCAGCGGGACAGCCCGGGCAGTTCGCCTCGATGTGGATCCCGATCTCGAACAACCGCTGGAGCCCGAGCACCTACGTCGGCGGCCGTTCGCCCTACAAGCCGAAGGCGTGGTGCGGCTACCTCAAGTCCGTGCACGGCTTCTGGCAGAGCCACGGCTGGTCCGGCGCCTATCCGTACCTGTACGGGATGGACGAGCCGGGGGCGAAGCAGTTCCGGACGGTGGCTCAGCAGGCGAAGGTGACGCACTCGTGCTTCCCGGGCAGCCACGTGCTCGTCACCGGCAAACCGACCACGCAGAACCACTTCCTCTGGAACGGCGGCAGGGACGACGTCGACGTCTGGGTCGTGCTCGCGAGCCGCTACTACGGCGAGTACACGAACCCGTCACTGTCGCGCCGTGGCATCTCTCATCAGAACCAGGAGTTGGCGCTGATCAACTCCGCGCGTCGCCACCACAAGCAGATCTGGACGTACACGTACGACGCCGCGGCGCACTCGACCCCTGGCTTCACGGCCACCGAGCCGGCCTCCGACCCGCGGGAGTTCGTCGACTGGGCGGCGTACGAGGGCATCACCGGCCTGCTGTACGGCGAGGGGACGACGACCTACGCGAAGGGCAACCCGCTTTTCTCGAACGACAAGGCGAAGGGCTCGTTCGTCCTCGTCTACCCGGGCAAGAACGGCCCGATCGCCAGCGCGCGCCTCGAGGTACTGCGCGAGGGGATCGAGGACTGGGAGATCCTCAACGTCGTGCGGCACAAGCACGGCGCCGCCGCGGTGCGAAAGCTCCTCTCCGGCCTCTTCTCGACCACTTCGAAGGGCGCCAAGCTCGGCTGCACGATCGGCTGCCCGCTCAAGACGAACACGCCGTACTCGTGGCCGGTGTGGTCGCACAACGCGAGCACGCCGCGGACGATCGCCTCGATGCGCGCCGCCGCATTGCGCGCCGCATCGTCCTAGCTCGTTAGTCGCCAGTTAGAGCGCTGTTGGCGCCGCTGCAAACGGTGGCGCTGTGAAGATCGTCTCGCACCACCTCCACAAAGGCCGCGTCCGCCGCACGCCGTGGTTCGTCTCGTTGCTCCTCGCGATCTTCCTGCTCCCGTCCAACCAAGCGGCCGCGACGACCAAGCGGTCACTCTGCGCGCACCCGCCCCGGACTCCCTTCACCTACCACTGGCCGGTCAAGCCGTTCGACCGCGAACACCCGATCCGGGGCGCCTTCGGCGATCCGCGGACCGTCAACCTCGAGCACCCGTTCGGTTGGACAGGGCCGCTCGAACTTGGTGCCCACTCCTTCCACAACGGCGTCGACATTGTCGCCGGCCCTGGCACACCCGTCTACCCCGTCGTATCCGGCCAGGTCGTTGTGGCCAAGGAGGACAAGATCGTCGTCCGCACCCGCGGCAACCGGTCTTTCCAGTACTACCACCTGCTTTCAGCCGTGCGCCAGGGTCAGCGCGTCGTCGTCGACCGAACCGTCCTCGGCTGGATCCAGGCCGCTTACCGCCACGTCCACCTGGCCGAGATCGACGGTGGCCGCGTACACAACCCACTCGACCCCGGTCACCTCGAGCCCTACCGCGACCGGACGACGCCGAGAGCTACGAGGCTGTACGTGGACGACGGCCCCCAACCGTTTCGGCTCCAGGGCGGCTGGCTACGGCCGCAGGATCAGCTTGCGGTGGCGGCGGGCAACCTGCCGGCCATGGCCCTGCCGCGTCCGTGGCTCGGTCTCCCGCAGACCCCGGCCCTCGTCGAGTGGCGGCTATTCCACGACGGACGTCACGGCCGCTGGAAGATCGCCGCCGACTTCCGGAAGACAGAACCTGGGCGACGGGACTTCTGGCGCGTCTACGGACCGGGCACCTACCAGAACTTCCCCGTCTTCTCCCACCATCTCTATCGCGGCACCCACGGCCTCTACCTGTTCCGGATCGGCCCCCATCCGAATCACCTGAGCCCCGGTCTCGACCAGCTCCAAGTCCGAGTCGCGGGCGTCTGCGGAAACCACTCGACCACGACCTGGCCTCTGGCGGTCGGCTGAAGCGGGCGTTCGCGACCGCGTCTCGGCTGTCGACACAGGGCCGAGCGTAGCTCCTTGCGCTAGGGATCGAGCAGCTCGCGGAGCCGCTCCGCGTGCGCGGGCGCGGCCGGTTCGTCGTCGTGGCGGAAGTAGACGAAGACCCGCTCCCGGGCCGCAGCCACTGCCACGAGCGCGGCGAATTCTTTGTCGGGCGCCTCGCGACGGCGCAGGTAGCGGAACGGCGCCGGATGGTCGAGGTCGCCGACTCGAACCACGCCGGCCTCCGAGAGCCGCGGCTCGATCCCGTCCCAGGAGGGATGCTCGAGGTCGAACGCGAGCCGCAGCGACGGGTCGAGCGAGCCGAGGAGCAGTTCCAGCATCCCCTCGTCGCGCTTTGACTTCAGCGAGATCCGGATCGGGCCGAGACGGTCGCCAAGGTGGCGCACGCGACTCTCGAATTCGGCCACGGTGCGAGGCCGCTCCCCCGGGAGCTTGGGCGCGAACTCGAACCCGTCAGGCACCTGCTCGGCCCAACGGCTGAACTGCTCCTCGGCCGGGAGGCGGTAGCCGGTCGTGTTCAACTCGACCGTCGCGAAGCGCTCGGCGTAGAACGCGAGGAAGCCGGACGGGTCGAGCCCGGTCGGGTAGAAGCCGGGCCGCCAGCTCGGGTACGACCAGCCCGAGGTCCCGATGCGTGCGTCAGTCATCGGTCCGCTCCAGTGCCCGGAGCAGATGCTCGACGTACTCGCGGCTCCACGGCTCGCCGCGCGCCCCTGCCGTAAGCGAGTACAGCGCATCCGCGACGAGGCGGAGGCGGAGCAGATCATCGAACGGGCCAAGCTCGCCGGGTCCCTCGGCCTCGGCGTAGGCGTCGAGGAAGCGAGCCGAGCGCTCCGGGTCGAGCCGGTTGCGCGCTTCGTCCTTGCAGACCTCCCACGTCGCGTTCGCGAGCTCCCAGGCCGGCCAGTCGACGCGAGCGTCCTCCCAGTCGACGATCCCAACGATGCGGCCGTCGCGCACACGGAGGTTTCCGCGGTAGATGTCGCCGTGCACCGCACCGCGTCCGAGCAATGGCGCGGCGGCGAGCCACTCGCGCGACCGCTCGTAGGCTCGGGCGAGTACCGGCGCCATCTCGACGATCCGCAAGTCCCACCAGGCATTCACCTCGAGATCGAGGTCCGCGAACGCCGGGCGGTCGGGCCGCGGCCGCTTCCAGACGCGTCCCACCCAGTGCAGCCGTGCGAGCAGCCGGGCAACCCCGAGCCGCTGCGCGTCGTCGTCGCGGTCCAGCGGTGAGCCTGCGACGAACGGGAGGACTGACACGACGACGCCGTCTGTCTCCGCGAAGGTCGAGCCGTCGAGCGCGGCGAGCGGGGTCACGACCTCGGGGACGTCGTGGGAGAGAAAGGCGGTGAGCTCGTGCTCCCACGCGACGCTCTCCGGATCGCGCTCCTCGACCCGCAAGACCACGTCCCCGCAGCGCAGCAGCGTGTTCTTGTGGCCGCCCTCGAGCGGCTCGGCAGGAGGGAGCGGAGCGAGGCCCCAGCGCTCCGCGATACCGTCCGCATCCGGCAGTACGGTGCCTGGTCCTTTGGCCGCCATGGACACCAGCGTGACAGTTCCCGTCGAGAGCTTCAGCGAGGAGGAGCAGGAGCGGCTTGCGCCGCACTTCACGAACCTCGATCGGCCGGTCTTCGCGCTCGTCAACCTGCCGGAGACGGTCAAGGGTGCGTTGTTCGCCCGCTACTCGCGCTACGCGGGGACGCTGCGCCGCCTGTTCCTCGACGAGTTCGCGGACTCGCTGCCGGAAGTTCCCGTCGTCGATCTTGGCGAGGGCGAGCGCGCGGCGAAGCTCTACGAGACGATCTTCCTCGGCTACGGCGACGACTCGGTCGCGCAGCTCGGCGGTGCGCACATCGCCTGCGAGTGGACGTCGAACCTGCTCACCAAGATCCTGCAGCGTCCGCGGCTCGCGGCTTACCTGGAGCAGTCGACGCGCTACATCGCCTACGACGCGCAGCTCGACAGCTTCGGCTACCGGTACCACCGCGACGCGCGGTTCGGCCCCGCGTACGAGGCGGCGATGGACGAGCTGTTCGCCACCTACTCGGCGCTCCTGGACGGCGTCTCGGCGTGGGTGGACGAGAAGTTCCCGGCGGCGGAGGGCGAGTCGCCGGCGGCGCACCGGCGCGCCGTCAGGGCGAAGGCGCTCGACCTCGTCCGCGGCGTCCTGCCGGCGGCATCGCTCTCGCATGTGGGGATCTACGCGACCGGCCAGACGTACGAGCAGCTCGTCCTCCGCCTGCTCGCGCATCCGCTCGCCGAGGCGCGCGCCTACGGCGAGATGCTGCTCGAGGAGCTGCAGGCTGTTATGCCGAGCTTCGTCGCGCGCGTGCCCCGCCCGGACCGCGGCGGGCGCTGGATCGAGTACCTGCGCGAGCGGAAGGAGGCTGCGGCAGCGGCGGCCGCCCGGCTCGGGCTGGACGATGCTCACGACGAGGCGGCTGCTCCTTCGGTTCGCCTGTTGCGCATGCACGGCAGCGAGGAGGAGCTGCTCGCCGCGCTGCTCTACGAGGCCTCGACCGTCGGCGAGGAGCAAGCACTCGCGGCAGCAGCCCGTCTTTCCTCAGCGGAGCGCACCGACCTCGTCCGCGACCTCGTCGCCGAGCGCGAGAATCGCCGCCACCGCCCCGGACGCGGCTTCGAGACACTCACCTACCGCTTCGAGATCGTCTCCGACTACGGCGCATTCCGCGACCTGCAGCGCCACCGCCTGCTCACGTGCCAGTGGCAGCGGCTGTCGCCGGACCTCGGCGCCGACGTCCCGCACGAGGTCGACGAATCCGGCCTGGGCGGCGACTACGCGCGCGCCCTCGAGACGTCACGCGCCGAGTACGAGCGGCTGCGCACAGAGGGCTTCGCGGAGGAGGCGCCCTACGCGCTCTGCCTCGGCTATCGCATTCGCTACGTGCTCGAGCTCGACGCGCGCGAGGCGCTCCACCTGATCGAGCTCCGCTCCGGCCGCGAGGGCCATCCGTCCTACCGGGCGGTCGCGCTGCAGATGCGGGACGCGATCGCCGCCGTCCACCCGAGCGTCGCCGCAGCGATGACGTTCGTCGACGACTCGACCGAGCCCCGGCTCGAGCGGCTGCTGTCCGAGATGCGCAATGAAGCCCGCACGGGACGCTGAGCTCGAGCACGAGGTTTTCGAGAACGAGAGCTTCCGCGGGCAGGATCTCTCCGGGCTCCAGACGACCGGGTGCACCTTCCGGGGGTGCGACTTCACGCTCGCGCAGCTGAACGGGTCCGAGCACATCGGCACCGACTTCGCCAACTCGACCTTCGAGAGCGCGAACCTGTTCGGCGCGAGCTTCGCCGAGTGCAGACTCGTCGGCGTGAGCTTCGCCGGTGCGACGCTCACCGGCCTCGGCGTCGATGGCGGCGACTGGTCGTACGTCCTGCTCCGGGGCCAGGACCTCACGAACCTCGATCTCCAGCGAGTCCGGCTGCGCGAGGCCGACCTCTCGGAGGCCGACCTGACCGATGCCGACCTGCGCGGCGCCGACCTCACCCGCGCGCGCCTGCACAACGCGACCCTCGCAAACGCCGACCTCCGGGAGGCGAACCTCGACGGTGTCGCGCTCTCGGCGGCTCGGATCGAGAAAGCGCGCCTCGACCTGGCGGGCGCCGTCCAGCTCGCCCGCTCGCTCGGCGCCGTACTGGAGTGAACTAGGCCGTGACCGTGCCCGGGCGGAGCACCATCTGCCCGGGCTCCATGCCGCCGCGGCCGGGCCGCGTCACGACCCACTTATCGCCGCTCTGCAGCTGGTACGGCGAGCTGAGCGTCACCGACACCGGATCCTGGGAGTTGCCACCGACACGGAACAGGCCGCACGAGCCTCCCAGCCTGCCGTGGCGGAAGAGGTAGACCTCGTAGTAGCTGTTTGGCGCCAGCTGCGGCAGGCCGACGACGGTGAGCTTCATCGGCCAGTTGTGGCCGTCCTGGGAGCCCCAGACCACGAGCGTTCCCTGCGCGTTCGGCACGAGCGACGTGCCCTGGAGAGCCTGGCGGAGCACTACCGGCTGGGCGGTGGTCTTGTTGCTTCCGCCCCCGAGCGTGTACCCACCGAAGAACACGATGGCGACGAGCAGCGCGGCGGCGAGAAGCACCAGCGCCCGTGGCCTCGTGCGCCGTCGCCGCCCCTCTTGCTTCGCGAGGGTCATGCCGAGGGTCGGTCCCGCCTCGAGATCGGCGCTCAGTTCCGGCGGCGGCCCCGCCTCGAGGAGCATCTCGTGCGCGCGCTGCAGCCGCTCCCGCTCCTCGCCGGTCCCCTCGGTGCCGATCAGCTCGTCCAAGTTCGGCTCGCGGTTCACAGCTCTCCTTCCAGCGCCGTCGCGAGCCGCGCAAGGCCGCTTCGCGTCCGGGTCTTCACGGTTCCGAGCGGCAGGTGGAGGTACTCGGCCACCTCGCTCTGCGACATGCCGCTCCAGTAGGCGAGCTCGATCACCTCGCGCTCGCGCGGCTGGAGCTCCTCGAGCGCGCGGTGGACGCGGAACGCGACGTCCGAGTCCTCGGCCATTTGCGCGGGGCCGGGCTCGGCGGACGAGAGCTCGGGCAGCTCCGCGTCGGCGGTAGGTCCGTTGCGGCGCAGCCGGTCGACGATCGCGTTCCGGGCGACCGTGTAGATCCAGCCGCCGGCCGCGCCGCGTTCCGGCCGATACGTCGAGGCCGAGCGCCAGATCGCCGTGAACGCCTCCTGAACAGCGTCCTCGGCGTGGCCCCGGTCGCCGATCCTTCGCAGCGCGAGGCCGAAGACCGACCGGACGTAGCGGCCGTAGATGATCTCGAAGGCCTCGCGGTCGCGTTCGCCGACACGCGCCAGCAGCTCGGCGTCCGAAGGGTCGACCGGAGCGGCAGGCGCGGGTTCCGAAGGGACGGCGCGCAGACGGGGCTGGGGCACCTCGATTGCAAGTTCCATATCTCCCTTGTCCTTACGCATCCGACCTCGCGTCGGATTGCAGCACCGCAGCGGTGCCTTATGCAACCCGTTCTAGTTCTGCGCCTCCGCAAAACGCCGCTCGACCTCGGGCCAGTTGACGACGTTCCACCACGCTTCGAGGTAGGCGGGACGCTTGTTCTGGTACTTGAGGTAGTAGGCGTGCTCCCAGACGTCGATCCCGAGCAGCGGGACGTCACTCTGCAGGATCGGGGAGTCCTGGTTGGCCGTGGAGTAGACGGACAGGCCGGTGCCGTCCCAGACGAGCCAGCTCCAGCCGCTGCCGAACCGCTTCACGCCGCCGTCGTTGACCGCTGTGCGCAGGTCGTCGAAGGAGCCGAACGTGTCGTCGATCGCCGAGCGCAGCGCGCCGCCTGGCTCCCCGCCTCCGTCCGGGCTCATGATCTGCCAGAACAGCGAGTGGTTGGCGTGCCCGCCGGCGTTGTTGCGGACGGCCGCCTGCTTGTCGTCCGGCAGCGTCTCGAGGTTCGTCAACACCTGGACGACGTCTGCGTCGGCGAGTGGCGTCCCCTCGAGCGCGGCATTCGCGTTCGTGACGTAGGCGCCGTGGTGAAGGTCGTGGTGGATGCGCATCGTCTCGGCGTCGATGTGCGGCTCGAGCGCGTCGTAGGCGTACGGCAGGTCGGGCAGTTCGAAGGCCATCTCGGGGGCTCCTTTGTCGGCTCAGCGCTTCCGCGTCAGAGGATAAGCTCAGCGCTCGTGTCCACGCTTGTCTACAGGTTCGAGGAGATCGCCCCACGCCCGCTGCGGCCGGAGGTGTTCGAGCTCGACGGAATCTCCCGCGCGTCGGTCGAGGCGCACTACAAGCTGTACGAGGGGTACGTCGCGAAGCGGAACGAGATCCTCGGCCGGCTCGCCGACGTCGACCCCACGGCCGCGAACCAGGTCTACTCGGAGCTGCGGGCGCTGAAGGTCGACCTGACGTTCGCAATCGGCGGGATCAAGAACCACGAGCTGTACTTCGGGCACCTCGGCGGCGGAGGCGGAGCGCCGGAAGGCGCGTTCGGCGAGCTCATCGACCGACACTTCGGCTCGGAAGGCGCCTGGCGCGCCGATCTCAAGGCGACGGGCATGGCCGGCCGCGGCTGGGCGTGGACGGCGTACGACTGGGACGAGTGTCGCCTCTTCAACTACGTCGGCGACGCGCAGAACACGTTCCCCGTCTGGAACGCGACCCCGCTCGTCGCGCTCGACGTCTACGAGCACGCGTACTTCCTCGACTACCAGACGGATCGCGCCTCGTACATCGACGCGTTCTTCGCCAATCTCGACTGGGACGTCGTGAACGGCTGGATCGAGCAGTACGGCGTCCCGACCTAAGCTTCCACCGTGGAAACTGCCGCGTTCGTCGTCGCCGGCTATCTGTGCGGCTCGCTGACGTTCGGCTACTGGCTCGTCCGGATCTTCCGCGGCGAGGACATCCGCACGAAGGGCAGCGGCAACGTCGGCGCGACGAACGTCTGGCGCGTCTACGGCCCGCAGCTCGGTCTGCCGGCGGCGTTGCTCGACGTCGCGAAGGGGTTCGTGCCGGCTTTCGCGGCGACTGTCGCCGTCGGGCACGGCGCCGGGGTGCTGGCGGGCGCCGCTGCGATGCTCGGACACGCGCGGCCGATCTTCCTCGGCTTCCAGAAGGGCGGGAAAATGGTCGCGACCGCGGGCGGCGCATTCCTCGGGGTCGCGCCGCTCGTGGGCGCGGCGGGCGCAGGCGTCTGGATCCTCGTCTTCGCGCTCACGCGCTACGCGTCGGTCGCGTCGATCACGGCCGCGGGCTCGCTCGCGCTCTGGGCCTGGCTGTTCGGCTATCCGTGGCCGGTGATCGCGTTCGGCGGCGCAGCCGGGCTTGGCGTCCTCTTTCTCCACCGCGCGAACGTCGGTCGGCTCTGGCGCGGCGAGGAGAGCCGCATGGAGTTGCGGCGCCGAAGCGAGGCTACGCGCGCAACCAGTCCCTGAGGACCGTGTGCGTGGCCGGCCCGTGGTCGGCGCCGCCGATCTCGGCGCGAAGCTCGCCGATCGTGCCGTGGCGCTCGGCCACGACCTCGTGCGCGTGGATCGTCTCGAAGTTGACCTGGCGCGAGAGGACGAAGTCGCCGTCGCCGAGTCGGGGTAGCTCGTCGAGGACGCTCTTGAGCGCGACGCGCACCGAGTCCTCCACGAAACGCGGCTGCAGGTGCGCGTGCTCGACGACAAACAGCTCGTCGGGCCGCTTGAGCAGCTCGTAGATCGGCGAGCTCATCGAGCCCTCCACGATCTCGACGAGCCGCTCGGCGTTCAGGCGCTCGGCCGTGCCGACGAGGAGCGTGCCGCACCCGCGCTGGTTGTGGGTCGCGAGCGGCACGAGCTCGAGGATCCGCTCGACTTCGCCGTCTTCGAAGCCCGCCTCGAGCAGTCGGTCGGCGGCGGCGCCGCGGACGAGGCCCTGCGCGCACGGACAGGCGTTGATCCCGGTCGCCTCGACGCCCACCACGCGTCGAACGCGCTCGCGCGAGGCGGCCGCGATCCCGATCAGCGAGACCATCTCCTGGGTCGCGAGCTTCGTCACCGGCGTCCGCCGCTCATACGGGTAGCGCGCGGTGATCCGCACTTCCGCGAGCAGCGCGTCCTGCCGGTCGACGACGCGGCGCGCGACGTGCTCCGCGAGCTCCTCGACGAGGAACGCCTCGTCCTCCACCACGCCCTCGACCGCCTCCTCGAAGAGCTCGGGGAAGCGCGACATGTGGACGCCCTTCTGCCGCGGATCGAGGTCGACGGTGCAGTCGATTGTGGCCGCGATGAGCTTCTCGCGGCGGCCGTCGCCGACCCGGACCGCTTTCTGGACGCCGGTGACGCCGACGCTCGAGAGGCCGAGCGCGACGTCGGGCGCCGCCGCCTGCAGATCCGGTGCCTCAGTGCGTTGCTCCATCCGGTTAGGTTAGACCCGCCTTGGCCGACGACAGCGAATTCGCCCGGCTCGTCTCTCTGGCCTGCCACGACCTGCGCACGCCGCTTGCCACGGTGCACGGCTTCGCCACGACGCTCGCGCGCGGGGGAAGTCTCGAGCCGCCGGCGGATCGGTACGTCGAGATGATCGACGCCGCTTCGGCGCAGCTCGCGGAGCTGATCGACGAGCTGTCACTCGCCGCGCGGATCGAGACGGATCG